>JBIOEJ010000025.1:0-54180 GCA_044445965.1 Hyphomicrobiales bacterium | reverse complement strand
GGAAGCGCTGGCGGTTGCCGAGGCTCTAGTCGCGGGGATTGAGGCGGCGGTCGATTAGTTGCGGCATCTCCGTCTCCCGCTTTAGGCCTAGCAGGACTTGTTGACCCGCATGTACCATTCGACGAGGCGGCGGACCTGCCGCTCGGTGTAGCCGCGCGAGGTCATCCTTTCGAGGAAGTCGGCGTGCTGCTTCTCGGTCTTGGTGTCCTGCTTGGCGCCGAAGCTGATGATCGGCAGCAAATCCTCGACCTGGCTGAACATACGTTTCTCGATCACTTCGCGGATCTTTTCGTAGCTCGTCCAGGCCGGGTTCTTGCCCTGGTTGTTGGCGCGCGCGCGCAACGCGAACTTGACGATCTCGTTGCGGAAGTCCTTCGGGTTGGCGATTCCCGCCGGCTTTTCGGTCTTCGACAATTCGGCGTCGAGAACGCCGCGGTCGAACACCTGGCCGGTGTCGGGGTCCTTGTAATCCTGTTCTTCGATCCAGGCGTCGGCGTAGGCGATGTAGCGGTCGAACAGGTTCTGGCCGTATTCGCTGTAGGATTCGATATAGGCCTTCTGGATTTCGCGGCCGATGAATTCCGCATAGCGCGGCGCCAGGGTCGATTTGACGAAGTCGAGATAGCGCTCCTCGACGTCCTTGGGATATTGCTCGCGTTTGATCGCCTGTTCCAGCACATACATCAGATGCACCGGATCGGCGGCGATCTCCTCGCTGTCGTAGTTGAAGGTCTCGGACAGCACCTTGAAGGCGAAACGGGTGGAGATGCCGGCCATCCCTTCGGAAACGCCGGCCGCCTCGCGATATTCCTGGATCGACTTCGCTTTCGGGTCGGCGTCCTTGAGGTTTTCGCCGTTGTAGACGCGCAGCTTCGAGAACAGCGGCGAGTTCTGGTGCTCCTTGATGCGCGTGAGGATGCAGAACCGGGCGAGAATGTCGAGCACCTCGGGCGCGCAGCGCGCCTGGCCCAATTCGCTGCCCTCGAGCAGCTTGGCGTAGATCATCGCCTCTTCCGTCACCCTGAGGCAATAGGGCACCTTGACGACGCAGATGCGGTCGAGGAAGGCTTCGTTGTTCTTGTTGTTCTTGAACTGCTCCCATTCCGACTCGTTGGAATGGGCGAGGATGACGCCTTGGTAAGGCAAGGCGCCGAGATTCTCCGTGCCGGCGTAATTGCCTTCCTGCGTCGCCGTCAGCAGGGGATGCAGACACTTGATCGGCGCCTTGAACATCTCGACGAATTCGAGCAGCCCTTGCGTCGTGCGGTTGAGGCCACCCGAATAGCTGTAGGCGTCGGGATCGTGCTGCGAAAAGTGCTCGAGCTTGCGGATGTCGATCTTTCCGACCAGCGCCGAGATGTCCTGATTGTTCTCGTCGCCCGGCTCGGTCTTTGCGACGCCGATCTGGCGCAGCTTCGAGGGATACATCTTGACGACGGAAAACTTGGAGAGATCGCCGTCGAATTGATCGAGCCGTTTGGCGGCCCAAGGCGAGCAGATCCCCGTCAGCCGGCGGGCGGGAATGCCGTATTTCTTCTCCAGGAAGGCGCCCATCGTGTCGGGCCGAAACAAGCCGAGCGGCGATTCGAAAATGGGGCTGATCTCGTCTCCGGCGGCGAGCACATAGATCGGCTGCGTTTCCATCAGGTGCTTCAGCCGCTCGGCGAGCGACGATTTGCCACCCCCGACCGGGCCGAGGAGATAAAGCACCTGCTTGCGCTCTTCGAGCCCCTGTGCCGCATGCTGGAAATAGCTGACGACGCGTTGGATCGTGTCCTCCATGCCGAAGAAACCGGCGAGGCTCGGATAGATCTTGATCGTGCGGTTGAGGAAGACGCGGCCCAGGCGCTGATCCTTGCTGGTGTCGATGACCTGGGGCTCGCCGATGGCGGCGATCATGCGCTCGGCCGCCGAGGCGTACATCGCAGGATTGTCGCGGCACCCTTCGAGATAGTCCGTGAGACTCATGACGACGCGCCGGTCCCGCACATAAGCGGAGGAGAACAGGCTGATGACCTCAGCTCCCTTGCCGTCATTGGCGGCGAGGGACTCGAGCGGAACCGATTGCACGAATGCGCTAGCCGCTATGGCGTTCATTGCGGGCCTCCACTGCGATTGAATTCGCAGCCGATTAGTCGCTCGCCTCCGTCATCAGGTTCTGATCACCACCTCATTTTTTTGCGGGCATGGAGAGCTCATCCTCGATTAATTGCGCCTCCAGGCTTCGAGCTCGCGCTTTCACAAGCTCCGCAACCCCACCCCGACGCTGCGCGCCGGATCGTTCTGTTTGGTGTGGCGATTGCTATCTGGGAACTTCCCGCCAGTTTCGACGGTGCAGCGCTATTTCTAGGCAAGGCGTTACGGTAACCTTTGGAGCCCAATCCAACATTTGCCGCTCATGAGCATGCGCCTGGCTACTGTCGCCAGGCCTCCCCTGACGCGTATCCCGAAAAAGGAGGAGGCGATTGGCCGGTCAACGGATAGCTGAAGGTCGCGGCCAACCGCAGTTGCGTGGTCCGAAAGTCCGCTATCGACCCATAGCGGTCGTTCGTCGCCTGGAGACTCGATGAATGCGACGGCGCGGCTGGATGAGAGCCTGATTTTATGCGGGACTCAACGATGCGGGCCGCATTGGCCAACTACCCCAATTTCACACAACGCTCGGCCTGAAATGTGCTATGACCTGATGGCGTCAAGCGTGGTCCGGCCTAGAGAAGGCAGATGAGACGACGCACATTGATCACTCTAATCGGCGGCGCGACGGTTATGTGGCCGCTCGCAGCCCGCGCGCAGCAGCCGGCGGGGAGGATCCCGCAGCTATGCTTCCTTACGTTCGATCCCGGTACGGCGCAGTCGAACAGATTTCAGGCGTTCTTTCAGGGCCTGCGCGAGCTGGGCTATGTAGATGGGCAGAACATCGCGATCGACTTCCTCTCCGCCAACGGCCAGGGCGAGCGGTTCCCCGCCCTCGCCGCCGACTGCGTGCGACTCAAGGCGGACATCATCGTCGTAACTACCACCCCAGGCGCTCGAGCCGCAAAGAACGCGACGCGCACGATCCCGATCGTCCTGCTCGCGCTCGGCGACCCTGTGGCGACCGGACTCGTCGCGAGCCTCGCCCGACCTGGGGGTAATGTCACCGGCCAGACGCAGATGGCTTCCGGGCTTGCCGCCAAGCGCCTTGCCCTGCTGAAGGAGGCCGTGCCCACAATCTCGCGCGTGCTCGTTCTCTCGTATCTGGTCGATCCAATCGCGGCGCCTCAGGTGAAGGAGCTGGAAAGTGCGGCCGCCTCACAGGGAGTGAAACTGCTGGTCCGCGACATCCGGACTGCCGATGATCTTGCGGCCGCCTTCGACGCTGGAGCCAGCGAGCGCGCCGAAGGACTTCTTGCGACGGCGGAGAGCATATTCGTTGCTGAGCGCGAGCGAGTGGTCCAACTCGCGGCCCAATATCGGTTGCCGGGGCTGTACCCCTACAGGGCAATAGTCGAGGCCGGTGGCCTAATGGCGTATGACTCCTATACGTCCGATCTCCACGCGCGCACCGCCACCTACGTCGACAGGATCTTGAAGGGCGCCAATCCGTCTGATCTGCCGGTCGAACAACCGACGAAATTCGAGCTGGTGATCAACCTTAAGACTGCGAAGGCGTTGGGCATCACCATCCCGCCGTCGCTCCTCGCCGGCGCTGACGAGTTGATCGAATGAGGAAGCGCGTGTTCGTGCCGTCTTTGATGGTGCTGTCGACCAGAAAACGACTTGGTCGGGATGCCCGGCTGCTGGCGCATCAGCTCGGGTTGAAGCCGCCCCCAGCGAATGACCGCTAACCACCCATTGCGGCCGTTCGCGAGGACCGGCGCGAACGGCAGCCTTCGGGTGAAGCGCGGGCATTGAAACTGAAGATCAATTTTGTCCTAGGGTCGGCATGTCGACGCAGCCGGCTCGGACGCCTCACTTCACGCCGTATCCTGCGAACTCCTCCACGACATCCGCCTTGATCGCCTGCGCGGCCGCGATGTCGGCGTCGCCGCCCGCCTTGTCGCCCTTGCCGAGCTTCGCCAAACCGCGGCCGTAGAGCGATTCCGCGATCTTCGGGTCGAGCCGCAGCACGGCATCGTAATCGGCGATGGCGCGGTCGAATTGGCCGAGCTTCAGATAGGCGAGGCCACGGCTGTCGAGCGTGGCGGGCTCGTTGGGCCGCAGCCGCAGCGATTCGTCGCAATCCTCGAGCGCTCCCTGCAATTGGCCGATGATGGCGCGAGAAAAGCAGCGACTATTCCAATAGGCGGCATTCGAAGGCTCGAGCCTGATCGCTTCGCCGTAGTCCGCTATCGCTCGATCATTGTCGCCCTTGGCGTGGTAGGCGAGGCCCCGGTAGTAGGAGGCATTGATATATTTGGGATCGAGCCTGATCGCCTCGTCGTAGTCCGCGATCGCGAGGTCATTATCGCCCTTGGCACGGTGCGCGAGGCCGCGGGCGTAATAGGCGTTGACGTATTTCGGATCGAGCCCGATCGCCTCGCCGTACTCCGCGATCGCCCGGTCGAAGTCGCCCTTGGCCTGGTAGGCGTTGCCGCGGGAGTAGTAGGCCTTGGCGTATTTCGGATCGAGCCGGATCGCCTCGCCGTAGTCGGTGATCGCCCGGTCGTCGTCGCCCTTGGCTTTGTAGACAAGGCCGCGGGCGTAATAGGCGTTGACGTATTTTGGATCGAGCCCGATCGCCTCGCCGTAGTCTGCGATTGCCCGGTCAATGTCACCCTTGGCTTGATAGGCGGTGCCGCGGGAGTAGTAGACCTTCGCGTATTTCGGATCGAGTTTGATCGCCTCGCCATAGTCGGCGATCGCCCGATCATTTTCGCCCTTGGCTTCGTAGGCAAGGCCGCGGGCGTAATAGGCGTTGACGTATTTCGGATCGAGCGCGATGGTTTCCCCGTAATCGGCGATCGCCAGGTCGATGTCGCCTTTGGCTTGATAGGCGGTGCCCCGATTGTAATAGGCTCTGGTATATTTGGGATCGAGCCTGATGACCTCGCTGTAATCGGCAATCGCTTTGTCGTTTTCACCCTTGTCCTCGAAGGCGAGGCCCCGGGAGTAATAGACGTCGGAGTCCTTGGGATCGAGCCTGATCGCCTCGTCATAGTCGGCGATCGCCCGGTCGTAGTCGCCCTTGGCGCGGAAGGCGAGACCCCGGCTATAGTAGGTGTCGCGGTCCTCGGGGACGAGGCGGATCGCCTCGTCGTAGTCGGCGATCGCCCGGTCGTAATCGCCCTTGTAGTGATACGAAACGCCGCGACGATAATAGGCGTCGCGGTCCCCGGGATGGAGCCGGATCGCCGTGCTGAAGTCCGCGATCGCCAGATCATACTCGCCTATAGCGTAGTAGGCGATGCCTCGATCGTAATAGAGGTCGCGGTCGTCGGGACCGAGGCGGATCGCCTCGTCGTAATCGGCGATGGCGCGGTCGTAGTCGTGCTCGGAGTGATAGGCGAAGCCCCGGGCGAAATAGAGGTCACCATCCCCGGGAAGCAGCCGGATCGCTTCGCTGAGATCGGCGATCGCGAGGTCGCCGTCACCCAATGCTTGATACAGGTAGCCCCTGAGGCCATGGACGAGCGCCTCGAAAGCCCGGCTGAAGGTGGGGCGAACGTATTTTGGAGCGAGCCTGATCGCCTCGTCGAAGTCCGCGATCGCCAGGCCATGGTCGCCCTTGGCTCGGTAAGCCGAGCCCCGTGCTTTGTAATAATCGGGGTCCTTCGAATCGAGCCTGATCGCCTCCCCGTAATCGGCGATGGCATGGTCGGCGTCGCCCTCGGCGCGATAGGCGAGGCCTCGATGGTAATAGGCGGAGGCCGATTGCGGATCGAGCTTGATCGCCTCGTCGTAATCGGCGATGGCGCGGTCATTATCGCCCTTGGCGCCGTAGGAGCGGCCTCGATTGACGTAGGCGAGGGAAGCGTAGGTCGGATCGATCCGGATCGTTTGCGTGTAGTCGGCGATGGCGCGGTCATACTCGCCCCTGAGGCGGTAGGCGTTGCCGCGGTTATAGTAAGCCCCGGAGCGCTGTGTCGGGGTTTCGTCCTGGTCCTCGATGACCGCGGTGCAGCCCGCGATCGAGAGATCCCGATCCTCCTCCTGATCGCAATCGGCTTCATCGGCGTAGGTTGCGGCAAGCGCCGGACCCGCGGCCACGAGCAACGCAACGACCCACACGAGCACCCTCAAAAAGCGCATGCTGCCTCCGGTGCCCGAAAAGGCGACGCCGGAAGACTATCATCGCGCCTTCGCGGCGTGAAGCAGAGGCGTCAGCCGCCCAGCATCTTCGCCCTGACCATCATGAGATGTGCGCGAATGGCACGCCCCGTCGCCTCGGCATTGCGCTCGAGCAACGCGTAGGCGATCTTGCGGTGGTCGCTCTGGTACTCCTCCCATTTGGCGGCGTCGGTATGGCCTTGCTTCAGCGTCAGCCAGGGGCGTTGATGACGGATGGCGATGATCGCGTCGAAGACCCCGATGGCCAAGCGGTTATGGGTTGCAGCGATCAGCCGCTGATGGAAGGAGCGATCCCAATGCTCCCATTCCTCGAGCCCGTTGGCCTTGTCGCCGGCCTCGACGCATTCCAGCACGGCGCGAAGATCGCGCTCGCTGCCGTTCAAGGTCATGGCTTCCGCAAGGCCAGGCTCGAACGCGATCCGGAATTCCAGAAGCTCGGCCGGGCTCGTATCCAGGAGCGGCAGGGTGATGGAAGCGGGCCCGGCATCGGCCGGCGCGCTGACGACCGTGCCATGCCCGACCTTGCGGATGATCTTGCCGGCCTTGTGAAGCTCCGCGAGCGCCGCGCGCACGACGCCGCGGGAGGCGCCGAATTGCGCGGCGAGCTCACGCTCCGTGGCGAGCCTTTCGCCAGGCCTGATCCGCCCTTGGTCGATTTGCCGCTCGAGGACCGCGTGGAGCTGATCGACTTGCCGCCTGGCGCGGGCGCGCTGGCTGCGCGCGGCAATGAGCGTGCCGGCCGATGCGTCCACGAGATCTTATGTCCCTTGCCTCAACGGCTTGTGGTCCCAAGCGAATGCTGGACCAATATGGCAAATCCCGATGGCATGCAATGTGCAAACGCTTTCGCGGACAACCACAGTGCACGTCAAGGATGGTGAGGGTTGAATGCCTGTAATTCGGCTTCCAAATCAAACCAATCTGTGCCAATTTCAAACCAACGACAACCAAGGGGGACATACCCCCTCGGCTCGGCAGGTGGGGATGGTGCATTCGCAAAGCGCTGCGGCAACTCGGATATCGCTGATGGCGCGGGAAGCCTTGTTGCGGGAAGCCTCGCCGCCGAGAGCGTTCGGCGATGCCGCGCAGGCAAGGCGCTCGCCTCGCGAGGGTGCGCAGGGGCATCCTTCGCCAATGGTTGAGCAAGTGGCCGACACGGTCGCTGTCGAATGCCGGCAATTGGCGAAGAGCTTCGCCGGCGGCTCCGTCGTCGCGCTCGACGGGGTCTCGCTCACCATAAGGTCGAACGAGTTCTTCACGCTGCTCGGCCCCTCGGGCTGTGGCAAGACCACCTTGCTGCGCCTCATCGCCGGCTTCGAGACGCAGGACAGAGGGTCGATCCTCGTGCATGGCCAGACGCTCGACGGACTTCCTCCGTTCCGGCGGCCGGTCAACACGGTGTTTCAAAGCTATGCGGTGTTTCCGCATATGTCGGTCGAGGGCAACATCGCCTTCGGCCTGCAGATGCAGCGGCGCCCCCGCGCCGACATCGCGGCCCGCGTCAAGGAGATGCTGGCGCTGGTGCGGCTCGAGGGGCTGGAGCAGCGCAAGCCCGCCCAGCTCTCGGGAGGCCAGCAGCAACGTGTCGCCTTGGCGCGGGCGCTCGCGACCGAGCCGCGCGTCCTCCTGCTCGACGAGCCGCTCTCGGCGCTGGACCAGAAGCTGCGCACCGGCATGCAGCTCGAGCTCAAGCGGCTGCAGGCGGAGGTCGGCATCACCTTCATCTTCGTCACCCATGATCAGCATGAGGCGCTGACCATGTCGGACCGCATCGCGGTGATGAATGGCGGCAGGATCCTGCAGATCGGCACGCCCGAGGACATCTATGAGCGCCCCTCGGCTCGCTTCGTCGCCGACTTCATCGGAGAGACGAACCTGATCGAGGCGCAAAGGGTCGGGCCGATGCGCTTCCGCATCGCCTCCGGCGCCGAGGTCGAGGCCGCCGAGCCGGGCGGCGCGGGCGACCGGGTCACGCTCGCCGTCCGGCCCGAGCGCGCGGTCCTTGGAGCCGCGGGACGAGGCGTGCTCGCCGGCACGGTCGACCAGATCGTCTATGAGGGGACGGACACCACATATTACGTGGCGCTCGCCCAAGGCGTCCGCTTCCGCGTCTGCGAGCAGAACCGCGATAGCGCGCGCCCGCGCTTCCTCAAGGGCGACGCGGTCGGCATCGCCTTGCCGGCGAACGCCGTCCGGGTGCTCGTCGAATGAATGCCGCGGCGCGCCGGGCAGGCCTCCTCGCCCCATCGATGCTGGCGATCGGGGTGCTGCTCGTCCTGCCGCTTTGCCTGATGGCCTTCGTCTCGACGCTCGAGCGCGGGCCGGATGGCGGCGTCATCTGGAGCCGGCACACGCTCGATGCCTATGCGCAATTCCTGTTCGAGCGGGATCTCATGGATAATCTCGTCCTGAACACCGACTACATGCAGATCTTCGCGCGCTCCATCGGCCTTGCGGCAACGACTGCCGTGCTGACCTTGCTGATCGCCTTCCCGATGGCCTTATGGATGGCCTTCCAGCCACCGAGCCGGCGCACCTTCCTCCTGTTCGTGGTCACCGTGCCCTTCTGGACGAACCTCCTGGTGCGCAACTATTCCTGGATCTTGATGCTGCGCAATGGCGGCGTTCTCGATTGGGCGCTGATGGGGACGGGGTTGCGCCACGAGCCGTTGAACATCCTCTACTCGCCGCTCGCAACCGGGATCGGGCTCGTCTACTCCTTCCTGCCCTTCATGATCCTGCCGATCTATGTGAGCCTCGAAAAGCTCGACCGGCGGCTGATCGAGGCTGCCTTCGACCTCGGCGCCGACCGGCTGCACGCGCTGATCCGCATCATCCTGCCTTTGTCGATGCCGGGCATCGTCGGCGGATTGATCCTGGTCTTCGTGCCGTGCCTCGGCGCTTTCGTGACCCCGGCGCTCTTGGGCGGCGGCAAGTCGCTCATGATCGGCAGCTTGATCCAGCAGCAATTCGGGCAATCGCGGAACTGGCCTTTCGGGGCAGCGCTCGCCTTCGTCCTGCTGGCGCTCGTGCTCTTCGCCCTTTCTCTGCATGCCTTGCGCTATCGCTGGGCGACGGGGAGGGCGTCATGATCAAAGCCAAGGGCTCTGCTGCGCGCGATCTGTGGCAATTCCCCGGCGCCAAGCCCGCCGCGATGGCGGTGCTCGTCTATCTCTATCTGCCGATCTTGGTGCTCATCGTCCTGTCCTTCAACGCCAGCGATTCATCGCTCGCCCGCTGGGAAGGCTTCAGCACGCATTGGTACGCGGTCGCCGCCGCCGACGGCAACATGGTCCGCTCGATCGAGAATTCGGCGATCGTGGCCTGCGTCGCCACCTTGCTCGGAACGGTCATCGCGACCTTCGCGGCGCTGGGCACGACGCGCACCCGCTTCCGCGGCCAGATCGCCGTGGAAGCGCTGATCGGGCTTCCGCTCATCGTGCCCGATATCGTCGCCGCCATCGCCATCCTGCTGTTCTTCGTGATGGTCGGCATTCAACTCGGGCTCACGAGCCTGATCCTCGCCCATACGGTCTTCACCATCCCGATCGCCTATCTGCCCATTCGGGCGCGCCTCGAAGGGTTGGACCCCGCGCTCGCGGAAGCCGCGGCCGACCTCTATGCGAACGCCTGGCAATCGCTTCGCCGCATCATCCTGCCGTTGATCTGGCCGGGCATCGTCTCGGGAGCGATGCTCGCCTTCATCGGCTCGCTCGGAGACGTCGTCGTCAGCTACTTCGTCTCGGGGCCTGGCTCGACGACCTTGCCGGTCTACGTCTTCAGCATGGTGCGCATGGGCGTCACCCCGACCGTGAACGCCGTCTCGACCTTGCTGATCGCCGCTTCCGCCTCGCTGCTCACGGTATCGTACCTGCTCGGCCGCCGCATCAACTGACGGCCCAGCGCAACAAAGGGAGCCTGCCCATGAAACGCTTGATCCTCGCCGCATGCCTGACGGCCTTGCCGGCCATCCTCGCCCCCGCCTCCGCCCAGGCGCAGTCGAAGCAGCTCCTGCTCTTCAACTGGTCGAACTATATGCCGCCGGACCTCCTCAAGCGCTTCGAGGCCGAGACCGGCATCAAGGTGTCGCTCGACACCTATGATTCGAACGAGACGATGCTCGCCAAGCTGCAGGCGGGCGGCGCCGGCTATGACGTCGTGGTGCCGACCGGGCCGACGGTGCAACTCATGATCCGCTCCGATCTCCTGATGAAGATCGATTCCAGCAAGATCCCGAACTTCAAGAATATGCGCGCGCCCTTCGACAAGCCGGAATTCGACCCGACCCGGGCCTATACGGTGCCCTATATGTGGGGAACGACCGGCCTCGCCTACGACACGTCGAAAGTGGCCGGCGGCAAGATCGAGGAGAGCTGGAAGGAGCTGTTCGAGCCGAGGCCCGACTTCGTCGGCAAGATCGGCATGCTTAAGGATGTGAACGAGGTGCTGGGCGCCGCGGCCTATTATCTCGGTTATGACTACTGCTTCGACAAGCCGGACCAGGGACAGAAGATCCTGGAGCTGCTGGAGAAGCAGAAGGCCGCCGTGAAGGTCTATAATTCGGAAGGCACGGTCGATCGGGTCGCCGGCGGCGATGTCACCATGGAGCTGATGTGGAACGGGGCCTTCCACCGCGCTCACAAGAAGCTGGCGACCCTTGCCTATGTCTACCCGCGCGAGGGTCTCGCCCTTTGGGGCGACAATCTCGCCATCCCGAAGGGCGCGAAGAATATCGACAACGCCCTGGTCTTCCTCAACTTCATGCTCGATCCGAAGAACGCTGCCGAAGCTTCGAACTTTCTCGGCTACAACAACGCGGTCAAGGGATCGGAGCAGTTTCTCGACGCTTCGCTGCGCGACGACACCGCAGTCAACACGCCGGAAGAAGACACTACGCGCTTCAAGCCGATGCGCGAATGCCCGAAAGCTTCGATCGATCTCAAGGAGAAGATCTGGACGCGATTGTTGCGCTGAAGGGCGGATGCCGCTCGACGCTGGTGCCCGCATCGCCATGGTCGCGCAGGCGGGGAGAGGGCGATGCGGCATCGCTCCGTTTCGTTTGGAAAACAATAGAGTATCGTATGCCCATAATTGATTACCCCGACAGCCATTACGCACGAACCCTGCGAGAGCGGCGCGAATACGCTTCTCTCGAAGGCGATATCGATGTCGAGACGCTCGTCATCGGCGGCGGGCTCGCCGGCTGCGCCACGGCGCTCGACCTTGCCGAGCACGGCCACGAGGTCGCCCTCGTCGAGGGGAAGCGCATCGGCTGGGGAGCCTCCGGCCGCAATGGCGGCTTCGTCTCCGATGGGTTCCCGGGCGGCTATCCCGCCCTCCTCGAGCGCGTCGGCCTCGACCAGGCACGCGAGTTCCACAAGCTCGCCCGCATGGGCAATCTGCTGCTGCGCGAGCGCATCGATCGCTACCGGATCGATTGCGGTCCCGTCCAGGACGGCGCGCTACGCTGCAACATGGCCGGCCACCATGAAAGCTTGGCTGAATTCTGCGAGTTCATGGCGAAGAATTTCGACACCCATTACGCCTATTGGCCGCGCGCCCGCCTGCGCGAAGCGCTGACGACGGAGCAATATGGCGATGCCTTCTTCAACCCCCATACCTATGCGGTGCAGCCGCTCGACCTGACTTGCGGCCTGGCACGCGCTTGCGCCGAGCGAGGCGGGCAAATCTTCGAAAAGACTCGGGCGATCAAGCTCGCGACGCATGGCGACCGCAAGGAGGTGCGGACCACGACCGGACGGATCCGCGCCGACCGCATCGTGATCACTTGCGGCGGCTATGTGGAGGGGCTGCACAAGACCGTCACTGGAGCAACGGTGCCGATCGCCACCTTCGTCATGGTGACGGAGCCATTGGGGGAGGTGCTGAGGAAGGCGATCCGGGTGCCCTACGCCATCTCCGACATCAAGCTCGCCACCAACTACTACCGCGCGCTCGCCGATACCCGTCTGCTCTGGGGCGGCCGCGTCCTCGCCTGGGAGCAGTCACCGCAGCGGCTGGCGCGCGGATTGAAGCGCGATATGGTGTCATTCTATCCCGATCTCGCCGAGGCGCGCGTCGAGGTCGCCTGGGGCGGGATGATGCCGTTCACGCGCCACAAGCTTCCGGTGATCGGGCAGGTCGAGCCCGATATCTGGTATGCGACGGGCTTCGGCGGCTTGGGCCTGGCGCTGACGACCACGATCGGCCGGCTGATCAGCGCCGGCATCCGCGAAGCCGATGAAAGCTGGCGCCTGTTCGCGCAATTCGGCCTGCCCTATGCGGGCGGCAAGCTCGGCAAGATCCCGGCCCAGCTCATCTATTGGCGACACCAGCTCGCGGCGAAACTCGGCTACGCCCAGCATCCATGAGCGCCGCGCCCGCCGTCATGTTTCCCGATGGCCAGGATCAGGAGGCCTCGCCTTGTGCTGGACGTCTCCTGAATTAGGCAATAGTCCACCACACTAGGCTTCGTCGCCGTACACCGGACGGGGCGCAACGACCTGTTGGACGCCATGGCAGCACGCAAGCACGCACTCAAGGACATGACCTTCGTGGAGTTCGCGGAGCGATTGTCCGAAAAGCCCGTGATGCTCTTGCCCTTCGGGAGCCAGGAGGAGCAGGGGCCGCATGCGCCGATGGGCGACTACATGGTGACCGAGCGGCTTTCGATCATGGCGGCCGAGCGTTCGGGGGCGATCGCGGCCCCGACCGTCCCCTTCGGCAATGCCGATTATTTCCGCGCCATCGCGGGCGGCATCCAGCTGCGGGCCGAGACCTTCATGATGCTCGTCGAGGATGTGGTCACGGCTTTCCTCGATCACGGCGTCGCACGCCTGATCATCTTCAACGGCCACACCTCCAACGGCCCGCTGATCGAGCAGGTACTGCGCCGCATCCGCCGCGAAAGGGGCATCACGGTGCCCACCCTTCAGGTCTGGCAGATCCTGCCGCCGGAGATGTGGAAGCGCATCCACGCAGAGCGCGCCTCGGCGGCGCGAGGTCATGGGGCAGACCCCTTGACCTCGGTCTATTTGCACCTCTTCCCCGAGCTCGTCCGCTCCGACCTCGCCGCAGCGGCGCGGCCGCGCCGGGCGCTGGGGCTCGAGGCGGCGGGCGTGCGCAGCGTCACTTTCGAAGGCGTCAGCGTCGAGGTTCCGCTCGATGTGACCGACGTGACCGCAAACGGCGTCATAGGCGGCGATCCCATGATCTCGTCGGCAGCTGCCGGCGCCGAGATCACCGAGTGGATCGTGGCCTTCACGGCGCGCTTCATCGAGCATTTCCGCAAATGCGATCCGCGCGACGTGCACGCGCCGCCGCACGGGGTTTGACATGGCGAGCGTGACGTCGGCGATCGTGGAAGGGTCGGGCGGACCGGAGGGGCAGGTCGATATCGAGACATTGCGCCGGCGGGCGATCATCTCCTGCATGATCGGCAACTTCCTCGAATTGTTCGATTTCACCATCTATGGCTTTCTCGCCGCGTCGCTCGGGCGCGCCTTCTTTCCCGCCGCCGACCCGGTCACCTCGATTCTCTCGAGCTTCGCGACCTACGGCGTCGGCTTCATCATGCGCCCGGTCGGCGGCCTGGTGCTCGGCGCCTACGCGGACCGCCATGGGCGCAAGCTGGCGCTGATCCTCTCGGTGACCTTGATGGCAGGCGCGACCGCGGCGACCGGTCTCATTCCGTCCTATGCGGCGATCGGCGTCGCCGCACCGGTGCTCCTGGTACTGTGCCGGTTGATCCAAGGGTTCTCGACCGGAGGCGAATGGGGCGGGGCGGCGGCCTTCCTGGTCGAATATGCGCCGCCAGGCCGGCGGGGCTTCTACGGCAGCTGGCAGCAATTCAGCATCGGCCTCGGCTCCATGGCGGGTTCCTTCGCGGCCTTCGTCGCGAGCTCGGCGCTCGATCAGCAGAGCCTCGACAGCTGGGGCTGGCGCATTCCCTTCCTGTTCGGTTTCGTCCTTGCCCCGGTCGGCTACTATCTGCGCACCCGGGTCGGGGAGACGCCTGCCTTCAAGCACGAGGTCGAGGTGCGGCATATCGCGAAAACGCCGGTCAGGGCCGCCTTCACGACGCAGCTCGGCGCGATGTTCCAGGCTTTCGGATCGACGATCATCTGGACGGTGGGCGGCTTCCTGTTCCTGACCTTCATGCCGGTCTTCGCGGTCCAGCAGCTCAAGATGGATCAGAGCGTGGCGCTCGCCGCGAACACGATCGCCATCCTGCTGCGCACCGCGCTCACGCCCATCATGGGACATCTATCCGACAGCATCGGACGCAAACCGATGCTGATGTTCACCGCACTCGGCTTCCTGCTGCTCTCCTATCCGATGTTTGCCTGGCTGGTCGCGGCGCCGGGGTTCCTGGTGCTGCTCGTGGTGCAGCTCGTCGCCGGCTTCCTGATGGCCGTCTTCAGCGGCCCTGGCCCGGCGATGCTGTGCGAGCTGTTCCCCACGAATCTGCGCTCTACCGCCTTGTCGATCGGCTACAACCTCGCCACCGCGATCTTCGGCGGCTTCGCGCCGTTCATCGCCACCTATCTGGTGCATTTGACCGGCAGTCCGATCGCACCCGTCTACTACGTGGTCGTCACCGCGACCGTCAGCGTCGTCACCATCTGGACCATCCGGGACCGGACGCATGTGCCACTGGATCGTCTCTGAAAGGCCGTGCCTCGCCCGCCGGCGACCAAAGTGGTGGGTTATTGCTCATCGCCTGAGCATGTGATCTCATGGACCATGCCGAGGATCGGCAGCTTTTTGTGCCGCAAGCGATGATGTTGATGGCAAGACGCAAATCACCCGTGCCGCCTCGGCCTCGGATCAAGACCGATTACGATCTGATCATCTTCGATTGCGACGGCGTGCTGGTGGACAGTGAATTGCTCAGCTGCAACTGCCTGATGGATGTGCTGCGCCGGCACGAGATCGCGGCCGATATCGACACCGTCTTCGAGAAATTTCTGGGGCGGAGCGCGCAGGCGGTCTCGGAGCATTATCGGCGACTGGGGCGCGCCATCCCACGGGCTTTTTCGGCCGAGCTCCGTGCCCTGGTGCGCGAATCCTTCGCGGGCTCGCTGCAAGCGATTCCCGATGTCGAGAGCGTGTTGCGCAGCCTCGCTGCCCCTTATTGCGTCGCTTCCTCGAGCGATCTCGAGCGCGTCGAGTTCTCGCTTCGGCTTACCGGACTTTCGAAACTGTTCGACGGACGGGTGTTCACGGCGCAGATGGTGCGGCGCGGCAAGCCCGCGCCGGACCTCTTCCTGCATGCGGCGGCGAGGATGGGGGCCGATCCGTCGCGCAGCCTGGTGATCGAGGACAGCGTCAGCGGGGTGCAGGCCGGCAAGGCGGCGGGCATGACGGTCTGGGGCTTCGTCGGGGGGAGTCACTATGCTTCCCGCGACGGACAGAGGCTGCTCGAGGCGGCCGGCGCCGATCGGGTCTTCGATCGGATGGCCGATTTCCTGCGTTGCTAGTTCGCCTTTCCGCGGCGGAGCCGTGGCCGCTCCACTTCGGTGGGGGCATGCTTCGCCGAGAGGATAGTTTAGGCTCGGGCAATGGCACCATCAGATAGCGAAAAATCGCGTCTCGACGAAGCGGCGCGCGCCGGCTGGCTCTATTTCATCGCCGGTCACACGCAGGACGAGATCGCCAAGAGGCTGAAAGTGTCCCGCGCGACCGCGCAGCGTCTCGTCTCGCTATGCCTTTCCGAACGCCTGATCACCTTCCGCCTGGAACATCCGATCTCCGCATGCATGGAGCTCGCCGCGAGGGTGAGGGACGCCTTCGAGCTGCGCCATTGCGAGGTCGTACCGTCGGATTCGGCTTCGCCAATGGCCCTCGCGGGCATCGCCGAGCGCGCCGCGAGCCTGCTCGAATCGACGCTGCGCGCCGAAAAGCCGGCGATCATCGCGCTCGGCACCGGCCGATCCATGCGAGCGGCCGTCGAGCAGGTTCCTCCGATGGACTGCCCGAACCATCAGCTCGTATCGCTCGTCGGCAACATTTCTCCCGACGGCTCGGCGAGCTTCTTCGATACCGTCGCCAGGCTCGCCGACCTCACCAAGGCGCGCCACTATCCGATGCCTCTGCCGGTGCTCATGGCGTCGGAGGCCGAACGCGACCAAATGCTCAAGATCAATCCGGTCACGAGGGTGCGCGCCATCGCCGCAAAGGCGGATCTGCGCCTGGTCGGCATCGGCCAGATCGATCAGAAGGCGCAGTTCCATATCGACGGCTTCATCAATCGCGAGGAGCTCCTCGAGCTGATGCGCCTCGGCGCCGTCGGCGAGCTCACCGGCTGGGCCTTCGACGCCGCAGGCCGGATCATCGAGGGCGGCACCAATCGGCGCCTGACGAGCGTGCCGCACAAGGTCCCGGCCGAGACCCTCAGCATCGGCGCCGCCATCGGCCGCCCCAAGGTCGCGGCCATCGCCGCGGCGATGAAGGGGCGCCTGCTCAATGGGCTGATCACCGACGAGGCGACCGCAAAGGCGCTGCTGAAGGGGTGAGGACGCCATTGCCTCTCCCCTTGCGGGAGAGGTCGATCCCAAGGCGCGCAGCGCCGAAGCATCGGGTGAGGGGCGCAGGCTGACCGGCGCAGATCTTGCCTCACCCGATGCCTCGCAAGAGCTCGGCGCCGACCTCTCCCGCGAGGGGAGAGGTGAGGCCGCCCGCTCGATTCACGCTTGACAACCACCCGCTCCGATGTGAGCATATAATCAAAGCATGAGCATATGCTCAGCACGATAGGGAGGAGACAGTGAAGCACCTCGCGGGCGCCCTCATGGGCACGGCATTCTTCTTGGCTGCGGCCCCCTCATTCGCCGAGACCACGCTGACCATCGCCACGGTGAACAATGGCGACATGATCCGCATGCAAGGGCTGACCAGCGATTTCACCGCGAAGAACCCGGATATCGCGGTCAAATGGGTGACGCTCGAGGAGAACGTGCTGCGCCAGCGCGTCACCACCGACATCGCGACGAAGGGCGGCCAGTTCGACGTCCTCACCATCGGCACCTACGAGATCCCGATCTGGGCAAAGCAGAGCTGGCTCGTGCCGCTCGACAAGCTCGGCGCGGACTACGACGTAGCCGACCTGCTTCCGAAGATCCGAGACGCGGTCTCGGTCTCGGGCACGCTCTATGCCGCGCCGTTCTACGGCGAGAGCTCGATGACGATGTATCGCACCGACCTCTTCCAGAAGGCCGGGCTCACCATGCCCGAGCAGCCGAGCTGGGACTTCGTGGTCGCTGCCGCCAAGAAGCTCACGGATAAATCAGCGGGCATCTACGGCATCTGCCTGCGCGGCAAGGCCGGCTGGGGCGAGAACATGGCCTTCCTCACCGCCATGTCGAACTCCTTCGGGGCGCGCTGGTTCGACGAGAAATGGCAGCCGCAGTTTACTTCGCCGGAGTGGAAGAAGACGCTCACCACCTATGTCGACCTGATGAAGGAAGCCGGCCCTCCCGGCGCGAGCTCGAACGGCTTCAACGAAAACCTCGCTCTGTTCGACGCCGGTAAATGCGCGATGTGGATCGACGCCACGGTCGCTGCCTCCTTCGTCACCAATCCGAGAGATTCCAAGGTCGCCGACAAGGTGGGTTTCGCGCTCGCCCCGAATGCCGGCCTCGGCAAGAACGCCAACTGGCTGTGGGCCTGGAGTCTCGCGGTTCCTGCGGGTTCGAAGAAGATCGATGCGGCCGAGAAGTTCATCGCCTGGGCGACCGGCAAGGACTACACCAAGCTCGTCGCTTCGAAGGAGGGCTGGTCGAACGTGCCGCCCGGTACGCGCACCTCGCTCTACCAGAACCCCGAATATCTGAAGGCGGCTCCGTTCGCGAAGCTCACCCTCGCCTCGATCGACTCGGCCGATCCGAACCACCCGACCGTGAAGCCCGTGCCCTATGTCGGAGTGCAATACGCCGCTATCCCGGAATTCCAGGGCCTCGGCACGACGGTGGGGCAGCAATTCTCCGCAGCCTTGGCGGGCTCGACGACGGTGGACGCGGCCCTCGCCTCCGCCCAGTCCTCGACCGAGCGCGAGATGAAGCGGGCCGGATATATCAAGTGATCGACCGCCCCTGAGGTCTTGCGGCGGCGCCGACCCGAGATTCTGCCGACTCGAAGCGCCGCCCATTCGAGGCCATCCGATCCGCAGCGCGGATTGGGTGGCCCTATTCCTGGAAATTCGCGCTTGGCGTCGGAGAAAGCCATGGCGACCCAGCAGACGCAGGTTCTCGGACGGACCTTACTGAGTCCCGCCGTCATCCTGCTCTTCATCTGGATGATCGTCCCCTTGGCGATGACCATCTATTTCTCGACGCTGCACTACAGCCTGCTCAATCCCGGGACCGAGAGCTTCATCGGCCTCGAAAACTACACCTATTTCCTGACCGACCCCGCCTTCCTCTCCTCCTTGTGGAACACGCTGGTCCTGGTCGGCTCGGTGCTCGTCATCACCATCGTGCTGGGCGTGCTCGTGGCGCTCCTCCTCGACCAAGCCGTGATCGGACGCAGCATCGTGCGGCTGATGGTGATCGCGCCCTTCTTCGTCATGCCGACGGTGAGCGCGCTCGTCTGGAAGAACCTCTTGATGCACCCCGTCTCGGGCCTGTTCGCCTGGATCGCGACCTCGCTCGGCTTCACGCCGATCGATTGGTTCACCGACGCGCCGCTCATGGCGATCATCCTGATCGTAGCCTGGCAATGGCTGCCCTTCGCGTCGCTGATCCTGCTCACCGCGCTGCAATCGCTCGACGAGGAGCAGAAGGAAGCCGCCGAGATGGACGGCGCCCGCGCCTTCTCGACCTTCCTCTACATCACGCTGCCGCACCTCGCCCGTCCGATCACCGTCGTCATCCTCATCGAGACGATCTTCCTCTTGACCGTCTTTGCCGAGATCTTCGTGACGACGGGCGGTGGCCCGGGCCTGCAGACGACCAATATCGCCTTCCTGATCTATTCGCAGGCGCTCATCCAATACGATGTCGGCTCGGCCTCGGCCGGCGGCCTCGTCGCGGTGGTGATCGCCAACATCGTCGCTTTCTTCCTCGTCCGCATCGTCGGCCGGAACCTGGAGGCCTGAGCGATGGCGCGACAAGCCACCAAGACGCGCATCTGTGTCAGCACCGCGGCCGCCTGGCTCGTCGGTTTCCTGATCTTCTTCCCCATCCTGTGGATGGTGCTGACGAGCTTCAAGACGGAGCTCGACGCCTTCTCGACGCCACCCTCCTTCCTGTTCTTCCATTGGACGACGGAGAACTACGGCGCCGTGCAGAGCCGCAGCGACTACGTCCATCACGCGCTGAACTCGATCATCGTCGCAGGCGGCTCGACGCTGATCGCCATGCTGATCGCCATTCCGGCGGCCTGGTCGATGGCCTTCGCGCCGACCAAGCGCACCAAGGACATCCTGTTGTGGATGCTCTCGACCAAGATGATGCCGCCGGTCGGCGTCCTGGTGCCGATCTACCTCCTCTACCGCAGCCTCGGGCTGCTCGATACGCGGGCCGGCCTGATCCTGATCTTGTGCCTCGGCAATTTGCCGATCGTGATCTGGATGCTGTTCACCTATTTCAAGGAAATCCCCAAGGACATCCTGGAGGCGGCGCGCATGGACGGCGCCACCATCGGGCGCGAGCTCGTCTACGTGCTGACCCCGATGGCCGTGCCCGGCCTCGCCTCGACGCTGCTCCTCAACTTCATCCTGGCCTGGAACGAGGCCTTCTGGACGCTGAACCTGTCGACGCTCGACGCCGCGCCGCTCACCGTGTTCATCGCCTCCTATTCGTCTCCCGAGGGCCTGTTCTGGGCCAAGCTGTCCGCGGCCTCGACGCTCGCCATCGCCCCCATCCTCGTCCTCGGCTGGTTCAGCCAGAAGCAGCTCGTGCGCGGGCTGACCTTCGGGGCCGTCAAATAGAAAAGGCGACAGATCATGGGCCGCATCACGCTCGAAGATGTCCGCAAATCCTTCGGTTCGTTCGACATCATCAAGGGCGCCAGTCTCGACATCGAGGATGGATCCTTCGTGGTCTTCGTGGGTCCGTCAGGCTGCGGCAAGACCACGTTGCTGCGCCTGATCGCCGGGCTCGAGGACGTTACCGGCGGGCGCATCCTCATCGACGGGCGCAACGTCGTCGATGTGCCGCCGGCGAAACGCGGCCTGTCCATGGTGTTCCAATCCTACGCGCTCTATCCGCATATGAGCGTGCGCGGCAACATCGCCTTCGGCCTCAAGATGGCCGGGCTGCCGCGCGACGAGATCGACCGCAAGGTCGAGGCCGCCGCCGCAACCCTCAACCTTGCTCCCTATCTCGACCGCAAGCCGCGCGAGCTCTCGGGCGGCCAGCGCCAGCGCGTCGCGATCGGGCGCGCCATCGTGCGCGAGCCGAAGGCCTTCCTCTTCGACGAGCCTCTGTCCAATCTCGACGCGGCGCTGCGCGTGCAGATGCGGCTCGAGGTCACGAAGCTGCAAAGGCAGCTCGCCACCACGGCGATCTACGTCACCCACGATCAGGTCGAGGCCATGACCATGGCCGACAAGATCGTGGTGCTGAACGCCGGGCGCATCGAGCAATACGGCTCGCCGTTGGAGCTCTACGAGCGCCCGGCCAATCTTTTCGTCGCGGGCTTCATCGGCTCGCCGCGCATGAACTTCGTCGCGGGCGAGACGGCGAAGCGCGCGGGCGCCGCGACCATCGGGATCAGGCCCGAGCATCTGAGGATCGGCCGCGACGGCGAGGGGTGGCAGGGCACGGTGACGGTTGCCGAGCATCTCGGCAGTGACACCTTCCTCTATGTCGACGCCGCGGAGCGAGGCACGCTCACGGTGCGCGGCATCGGCGAACTCGATCTCAAGGCGGGCGACCGGGTGCGGCTCGCTGCCGATTCCGCTCATCTGCATCGCTTCGACCAGGACGGATTGGCGATCCGTGCATAATTGGACGAGCTGACGGCTTGCCGGGAAGCTCGTAGGGGTCGTCGCGAGATCCGCATCCGAGAGAAAGTCCATGTATCTGGAAAAGTTCAAGCTCAGCGGCCGCACAGCCCTGGTGACAGGCGGCGGGCAGGGCATCGGCCTCGCCTGCGTCGAGGCGCTCGCGGAAGCCGGGGCGAAGACCGTCATCGCCGATCGCGACGCGGCCGTCGCCGAGAAGGGCCGCGCCGCGTTGAAGGCCAAGGGCTACGATCCCGAGGTCGTCATCATGGACGTCACTCAGTCCGGCCGCGTCTCGCAAGTGGCGGACGATATCGTGGCGCGGCACGGCAAGATCGACATTCTCGTCAACAGCGCCGGCATCGCGCGCAGCGAGACCCCGGCCGAGACGGTGACCGACGAGCACTGGCTGAACGTCCTCGACGTCAATCTCAACGGTACCTTCTGGTGCTGCCGGGCCTTCGGCAATCACATGCTGAGGGCGAAATCCGGCGCCATCGTCAATATCGGCTCGATGTCGGGCTTCATCGTCAACAAACCGCAGGAGCAGTGCTACTACAACGCCTCGAAGGCCGCCGTGCACCATCTGACGAAGTCGCTCGCGGCCGAATGGGGCGCGCGCGGCGTGCGCGTCAACGCGGTGGCGCCGACCTATATCGCCACGCCGCTCAACGCCTTCGTCAAGGATAATCCCAAGATGTACGAGGCCTGGATCGGCGGTACTCCCATGGCCCGTCTCGGCGAGGTGGAGGAAATCGCCTCCGTTACCCTGTTCCTGGCGTCCGACGCCGCGAGCCTGATGACGGGGAGCATCGTCCTCGTGGATGGCGGCTACACATGCTGGTAATCTGCCCCGAACCTTGAAGGGGTGGAAATGCGGCAGGCTTTCATCGGCGTCGACGTGGGTACGGCGAGCGCGCGGGCCGGCATCTTCGACGAGCAGGGCGCGCTGCTGGCGACGGCGCGGCATCCGATCACCATCTGGCACGAGGCCGGCGACATCGTCGAACAGTCCTCGGCGGATATCTGGGCGGCTTGCGTCATCGCGATCCGCGCCGCCGTCGCGGAGGCCGCTCTGCCGGCCTCGGCAGTGAAGGGCATCGGCTTCGACGCAACCTGCTCGCTCGTGGTTCTCGATGCCGCGGCGAACCCTTTATCCGTCAGCCTGTCGGGAGATCCGCGGCGCAACGTCATCGTCTGGATGGATCATCGGGCGATCGCCGAGGCGCGTTTCATCAACGACACGAAGGACGAGGTGCTGGGCTATGTCGGCGGCGTCATCTCGCCGGAGATGGAAACTCCCAAGCTGCTATGGCTGCGGCGGCATCTGCCGGGAACCTATCGGGCGGCCGGGCATTTCTTCGATCTCGCGGATTATCTGTCGTTCCGGGCGACCGGCTCGACCGTCCGCTCCATGTGTACGCTGACCTGCAAATGGACCTATCTCGCCCATGAGAACCGTTGGAGCGACCGCTATTTCGAGCGTATCGAGCTCGGCGATCTCGTCCGCGACGGCCATGCCAAGATCGGCGGCGAGATCGTCGAACCGGGCACTCCGCTCGGTCGCGGATTGACCAAGGCCGCCGCGGACGAGCTCGGCCTCCTCGAAGGCACGCCGGTCGGAGCCTCGCTCATCGACGCTCATGCCGGCGGCGTCGGGACCATCGGCGGGCGCGCAAGCGAAAGCGAGCCGGTCGATGTGCTCGATCGTCTCGCCTATATCATGGGCACCTCGGCCTGCATCATGGCGACCACGGCCGAGCCGCGCTTCGTGCCGGGGATCTGGGGACCGTATTACTCGGGCATGATCCCTGGACTTTGGCTGAACGAAGGCGGCCAATCCGCGGCGGGCGCCGGTATCGATCACCTGATCCGGTCGCATCCCGCTCATGCCGAGGCCGTCGCGCTGGCAGAGGCCGCCGGCCTGGAGCTTCTCGAGCTCCTCGAGCGCCGCGCCGTGGCGCGCTCCGCCAATCCAGGTGCCGCGGCGCTGCTTGCCCGCGACATCCATGTGCTGCCGGAATTCCTCGGGAATCGTTCGCCGCACGCGGATCCGGACGCGCGCGCCGCCATTGCGGGCCTCGATCTCGACGACGATGTCGGCAGCCTGGAGCGCCTCTTCCTGGCCGGGCTGTGCGGCCTCGCCTATGGGCTCGCCGATGTCGTCGATACCATGCGCACGCATGCGATCCCGTGCGGCATGATGGTGATCAGCGGCGGAGCGAGCCGCAGCCCGCTGGTGCGGCAGATCATGGCCGATACGACGGGCCTGACGGTCGCCCTGCCCAAGACGGCGGAACCGGTGCTGCTCGGGGCTGCCATGTTGGGCGCGGTCGCCGGCAAGGCCCATGTTTCGATTCCGCAGGCGATGCGATCGATGTCGGCGATCGCCCGGCTGACCGAACCGACGGCGCCGGCAATGAAGAACTTCCATCAGGCGAAGCGGCGGGTCTATTCGCTGATGCGGCGGCTCGACCGCGAGAGCCGGATCGCCATGCAGGGCGCCACCTCGACCGCCGGGCTCTGACGGATAAGGACAAGCACCATGCTGCTGAGCTGCGGCGACGCATTGATCGACTTCCTGCCGGGAAAGTCCGTCGACGGGCGCGAAGCTTATGTTCCCATGGTCGGCGGCTCTTGCCTGAACGTGGCGGTGGCCATGGCGCGGCTCGGCGCGCCCGCGGGGTTCGTGGGCGGCATCTCCACCGATATCTTCGGCGCCATGATCGCCGAGCATGCCCTGGGCTCGAAGGTCGATCTGCGATATGCGAGGCGCAGCCCGCACGAGACGACCCTCGCCTTCGTCCGCTTCATCGATGGAGAACCGCATTACGCCTTCTACGACGAGGGCACGGCGGCACGGCATTGGAGCTATCGGCGCGGCTCCATTCCCTTCGCCGAGATCGATGCGATCCATGTCGGATCGACGACCCTGATCGACGACAAGATGTCCGCGCGGACATTGGCGATGGTCGAGGAGGCGCGCGGCCAAGCCACCATCTCCTTCGATCCGAATTGCCGGCCGAATCTCGTTCGCGACAAGGCCGAGTATGTCGGCCGGATGGCGGCGTTCGCGGCCCGCGCCGATATCTTGCGCATGTCGGAAGTCGATTTCGATTTCCTCCATGGCGGGAGCGATTACGAGCCGAAGGCACGGGCCCTGATCGAGGCCGGCGCCACCCTGGTGGTCGTCACGCGCGGCGGGCGTGGCGCTTTCGCCTGGCACCGCAAGGCGGGTTTCCTCGAGGTGCCGGCGCCGCGCATCGAGGTCGTCGACACCATTGGGGCGGGCGACAGCTTCCAAGGCGCCCTTCTCTTCGCCTTGCGCGATATGGGGCGGATCGGGGTCGAGGCGCTCGCCTCCTCGGGTGGCGAAGAGCTGCGCGGAGCGCTGACCTTCGCGATGAGCTGCGCGGCCATCACTTGCGGGCGCACCGGTGCCGACCCTCCGTGGCGCGCCGATGCCGCGGCGCGCTTCCCCCAGCGCGTGGGGGAATGAGCGGAAGCGGAGCTGCTCGTGCCCCATCTGCGAAATCCTCCCTGTTGCCGATGTTGATCCCCTTGGCCTAGAGGCCGAAAGCGCGCTGGAGAATCTCGTTGCCATGACCACCATTCCCACCATCCGGGTCCGAGTACCCACCTGCGACGCAACGCGGCATCTCGGCACGCTCGCGATCGGTGACTGGAGCACGGAATGCGTCGTCGGCGCGGGCGGCCTCGTCGAGGCATCGCTCAAGCGGGAAGGCGATCAGCGCACGCCGATCGGCGTCTTCCCCTTGCGCTACGGCCTTTTCGATCCAAGGGCGTTTCCGGACTTCCCGCGCGGCCTGAAATTTCCTTTCATCCCCGCGACCGAGGCGATGATCTGGGAGGAAGTGGGGAAGGACTATAATCGTCTTGTCCTTGCGCAGGGCGATGAGCGTCCAGACGAGCGTCTGATGCGCCGGCGCGAGGAGCCGCTCTTCGAGATCATCGTGCCGTTCGGCTTCAATGATGCGGTGCCGCGGCTCGACCATGGCAGCGCCCTCTTCATTCACGCGGCCCGCGCCGATCGGCGCGGCACGGCGGGCTGCGTGGCGCTGCCGCGCGAAGAGATGCTCGCATTCATCAGGCGGCTCGAGCCCGGCATGGTGATCGACATCGGCTACGAGCCGGACGAAACGGCCTTTCCGCGCGGGGAGCAGGCGGCGATGGAGAGCGTCCGCTTCGCGGGCCTGGAGCCGGGCCCGAAGCTGATCGTGCTCGGCGCGGTGCACGGCAACGAGACTTGCGGCCCGCAAGCGATCCTGCGCGCCATCGCCGATTGCCGGGCCGGGCGGCTCGACATCCGAAGAGGTCACGTCACCTTCGTGCCGGTCGTGAACCACAAGGCCTATCTGCAGGGCACGCGCGAGGGCGACCGCAATCTCAATCGCGATTTGCGCGAGTATATCCTGCCGCAATGCCATGAGGATCGGGTCGCCAATCTCCTCTGCCCGCTGCTTCGCGAGCACGACGTGCTCCTCGACATCCACTCCTTCCGCTCGCAAGGCGAGGCCTTCGTCTTCGCCGGTCCGCTCGACAACGCCGCCGATGCCGAGCCTTTCCACAAGGCGCAGGCCGAGGGCGAATTCGCCATGCGGCTCGGGCCTTCGCTGCTCATGCATGGCTGGCTCGCCGCGCATGGCCGCGCCCATGCCGAGCGCGTGCGGCGCGGCGATCCGGGCGCCATCGCTTCGAAAGGGGTCGGCACGACCGAATATATGCGCCACTGTGGCGGCTACGGCGTCACCCTCGAATGCGGCCAGCACCGAGATCAACGCGCGGCCGAAACCGCCTATGCGGCGATCCTCAACGCGCTTGCGCAACTGCGGTTGATCGATGCGCCGCAGCCCAAGCGCAGCGTCGAACGGGCGATCGAGCTCGTCAATGCGGTGCTCTGCCTCGCCGAGGGCGACCGTCTGGCAAGACCCTGGGCAACGGGCGACGCGGTCGCGGCCGGCGAGGTCATCGCGCGCCGGGCCGATGGCGAAGCCCTCAACGCCCCGAGTGCCGGCTTCGTGGTTTTCCCGAATGCGGAGCCGAAGCCTCTCGGCGAGCTCTATTATTTCGGCGTGGCGAGCGGGCGATGATCGGCGAAATCGTCAGCGAAAATTCGGCGCGCCGCTCAAGCGACCTCTATGTCCGTCTGCGGAAAGTCGTTCCCTTTGAACAAGAGCGGCGCACCAAGATCCCGGGCGCAGGCATAGGCGAAGCAATCGCCCATATTGAGCTTGGCGGCGTGGCGTCCCTTGCCAAATCGATCGAAGGCTTGGATCGCATCGCGGCCGATGCTCGCCGTGACCGGGACGATCCGGGCTCCGACTTCTTCGAGGAAGCGATCGAGCACGGCTTGTGCATCGGCCATCGCCATGTTGCCGATACGCGCCATGCCCAATACCGCTTCAAAGACGGCGATCGGTGACGTGCAGATGCCGGTGGCTTGGCCGAGGCGCGCGGTCATGGTGGCGCCTTCGCTCTCTCGCGCCAGAATGGCGATGATCGCGGACGCGTCGAGAAACGTCATGCGTCGCCGGATAATTCGTCGAAGAACGCTTTGTCAGCCGGCAATCCGCCCGGCCTCGATAGGGCCGCGAACCGATCCTGGATCGGCTTCAACCGCTCGATCAGCGGAATCTGTGCGCGTTCGCGCTCATATTCATGCTCGACCGCCTCGCGGATCGTGCTCGTGAGCGTCTTGCCCTTGATTTTGGCAAGTCGGCGAACCGCCCGGTCCGTCTCCTTGTCCTTGATGTGGAAAGCCATGATATACACTACACGGTCTAGAAGAATATCCAAATACAGATACACACGATGTCGGTCAATAGCACCGAGATCGCGGAACCTTCATTTGAAATCGGCATCGAAGGTGACGGGGACGTGCGTGCGCCCGCAATGGGAGCCGCCGCTGACGGGGAGCGTGACGCCGGCGATCCATTCGGCCCTGTCCGAACCGAGAAACGTCACGGCCCTGGCGATATCCTCCGGGCGACCGGTCCGTCCCAACGGAATGCCGCGCAACGACATATTGATATAGGGGTGCAGATTCGGGCTCTCCTCCTCGATCACGCGGTCGAGCACGACGCCCGGCGCCACCGCGTTGACGCGGATGCCGAGATGGCCGAACTCGATCGCCAGCACCTCGGTGAGCATGTTGAGGCCGGCCTTGGCGGCCGCGTAATGCGCGCTGCCGGCCCGTGCCGATGTGCCGGCTCCAGACGAGATGTTGACGATCGCGCCCTTGGTGCCCGCGGCCGACCATTTGCGGCCATAGGCCCGGCACATGAGCATGGTGCTGCGCAGGTTGACCGCCATGGCGCGGTCCCATTCCTCGACCGTCATCTCCAGCACCGGCCGGTTGAGATACTTTCCCGCGCAGTTGACGAGGAGATCGACGCGGCCGGCAAGCGCCTCCGCCTCGGCGACCATGCGCTCGATATCCGTCTCGGATGTCAGGTCGCCGACGACCGTGAACACGCTCGGCCCTTCGTCGCGGAAGGAGCGAACGCTATCCTCCAACCGGGCGGCATCGATGTCGGAGGCGATGACGACCGCTCCCTCGCGGTGCAGGTCCGCGACGATGGCGCGCCCAAGCAGGCCCGCGGCTCCGGTCACGAAAGCGGTTCGGTCATGCATGAGCATCGATTTGTCCATTCTCCGCGGGGTTCGAGAGCGCGGTCAGCCGGCGGCGGCGCAAGACGAGGCTCGTCGCGACCAGCAGGACCGCCGCGAACAGGATGAGGACCGACGAGAGGGCCGCGATGGTCGGGTCCTGCCAGCGTTGGAGATAGAGGAACATCTCGATCGGCAGCGTGCCCTCGCCGGGGCGCATCAGGAACATCGTCGTCTCGATCTGATCGAAGGAGGTGACGAAGGCCAGAAGCCCGGAAATGAAGACGCCGACCCCGATCTGCGGCAGGACGACCTTCATGAAGGCGCGCACGGGCCGGGCGCCGAGATCCAGCGCCGCCTCCTGCAGCGACCAGTCGAAATTGGCGAGCGATGCCGCCACGATGGCGATGACGAAGGGGACGCAGATCAGCGTGTGCGTCAGGACCAGGTTCAAGGGGTTGCCGTAGACCCCTAAGCGCACCACGAGCATGAAGACCGCGACGCCGAGCACCATCTTCGGCAACACGACCGGGAAGAGGAAGAACGCCTTCAAGGCTCCCCGGCCTCGCGGCCGATATCTCACGAGCGCGTAGGCCGCCATGATTCCGATGACGAGCGAGGTGGCGGTGGCGACAAGCGCCAGCACGACGCTGCGCACCGCGGCGGCGTAGAACGTCGCCTGCTTGGCGAGGTTCTCGTACCAGCGCAGCGAATATTCCTCAGGCGGGAACACCGTATAGGCGCGGCTGGAGAACGAGGTCAGGACCACGATGGCCAGCGGCGCGAGGATGAAGATCAGCGCCGCGACGGCGAACGCCGAGAGGGCGAGGTGCCGCCAATGCGGGAGGGCGCGCCCGTATCGCATCAGACTGCCTCGCTGTATTTGAGAAGGCGGTTGAAGAGCCCCACCGCGACGAACGCCATCGCCAGGAGACATAGACCCCCGACCGCCGCCAGCGGCCAGTTGATGTCGCTCGTCGCGGTGTAGATCTGGATCGGCAGGACGAGGACGCGCCCGCCGCCCATGATCGCCGGCGTCACGAAGGCGCCGAGCGACAGCGTGAAGCAGATCTGCGCCCCCGCGACGACGCCCGGCAGCGTCAGGGGAAAGGTGACGCGCAGGAAAGTCGTCCACCAGCCGGCCCCGAGATCCTCGGCCGCCTCGCGCAGCGACGGGTCGAGGCGCAGCATCGACGCCAGGATGGGGAACACGACGAACGGCAAGAAGACATGCGCGAGGCTGATCAGCGTGCCCGTCAGATTGTAGACGAGAGGCACGGGTTCCGAGATCAGCCCGAGCCGCATCAGGATATAGTTCACCGGTCCCTGATCGGCGAGCAAGACCGTCCAGCCATAGGTGCGCACCACGACGCTCACGAGGACGGGCGCGAAGATGATCAGCGCCATCAGCTTCTGCACCGACGCGCTGGTCGTGCGCCAGAGGGCGTAGGCGAGCGGATAGCCGATGAACAGCGACAGCGCGGTCGAGAGAAGCGCGAGCCGGAGCGTGTCGTAGAGCGTGATCTGGTAGAGCTCGTCGAAGAGAAACTTCGCATAGGTTTCGAGCGTGAACGTCTCCTCCAGCCGCCCGCCGCGGAAGCGGTAGAAGCTGTACTGGAGGAAGATGCCGACCGGCAGCACGAACGCCACCAGCATCAGCGCCAGCGTCGGCGCGAGAAGGGCGGCCGGGCGCCGCCATGCCGATGCGCTCCGGCGGACGCCGGCCGCGGCCTCAGGCGGGGAAGAGGCGGCCATCATGTCCCTCCCAGCCGATGCGGACCGGCTCGCCCTGGGCCAGCAGCTTGGCGGCGGCGTCATAGGGCTGCTCGGCGGTGATTTCGAGCCCGGTCTCGTTCAGGGCCACCACATATTGAACCACCGATCCGGAAAAGATCGTCTGCCGCACGACGCCAGCGAAGGCAGCCGTCAGGCCGGACGCCGCGGGCCCGATGCGCACGCGCTCGAATCTCAGGACGAGGACGCCGCGGTCGCCGGCCGGCGATTCCCCGACGCGGCAGCCGAACGACGTCTCGCCGATCCGCACCGACGCCTCCCGTCCCTCGATGCGCCCGACCTCCACCGGCACCGCATTGGCATGGCCGATGAAGCCGGCGACGAACCGGGAGGCCGGCGCGTCGTAGAGCATCTGAGGAGAGGCGAGTTGCTCGATGCGCCCGGCATTCATGACGGCGATCTGATCGGACATCGTCAGCGCCTCGCCTTGGTCATGGGTGACGAACAGGAAGGTCGTGCCGACCTCGCGCTGGATGCGCTTGAGCTCGATCTGCATCTGATGGCGCAGCTTCAGGTCGAGCGCGCTCAGCGGTTCGTCGAGCAGGAGCACCTTCGGCCGCTTGACGAGCGCGCGCGCCAGCGCCACGCGCTGCATCTGCCCGCCCGACAACTGCGCGGGCTTTCGCGCCTCCAGGCCCGACAGGCCGACGAGCTCGACCGCTTCGCCGACGCGACGCCTGATTTCGGGCCGCCGGAGGCGTTCCGCCTCGAGGCCGAAGGCGATATTGGCCTCGACCGTCATGTGCGGAAAGAGCGCCCAGCGCTGGAAAACGATATTGGTGGGACGCCTATAGGGCGCAACGCCCGCCATGTCCTGGCCGCCGATGGCGATGGTGCCGGCATCGGGTTCTTCGAAGCCCGACAGCATGCGCAGCGTCGTCGACTTCCCGCAACCGGACGGGCCGAGCAGCGAGAAGAACTGGCCGCTTTGCACATGGAACGAGATATCGTCGACGGCGAGGTGATCGCCGAAACGCTTCGACACCCCGGCGACTTCGACGGCGCCGGTCACGGCTCGACCCGTTTCGGCCATGGACGCGATGCGTGCCCGGCCGGCCTCATGGGGCGGAATGGCCCTAGCGCATCTTCAGCTTGATCTCGCGCGCCCAGCGCTCCCGCCATTCCGCGGCGACGGTCGAGATGTAGGCGAAATCGATCAGGATCGCCTTTTCGGCCACCGCCGGATTGAGGATCGGGTTGTCGACCTGTTCCTTGGAGAGCGTGGCGTCGGTGACGAGCGGGATGGACGATGTCACGAGAGCGTAGCGGCCGGCGCGCGCCGGGGTCAGGAGTTCGTTGATCAGGTCCTCGCACACGGCCCGCTGCGCCGGCGTCACCCCCTTGGCGATAGCCATGTAGATCGGGAAGGCGATCGCACCCTCCTTGGGGACGGCGAAGCCGAGCGGCGCGCCTTCCTTGATCCACACGTCGGAAATCGAGGAGAACCATGGCGCGATCAGCGCGTCGCCGCTGACGACGAGGTTTTTCAGCGCGTCGTTGGAATCGACCAGCGCCCGGAAGTTCTTCGCATTGTCCGACAACAGCTTGAAAGCCGCGTCCGGATCGTGCTCGTCCTTGCCGAGGACGCGGGAGATGAGGCCGATCAGGCGAAGGTCGTTGTCGAAGTCGACGATCTTGCCCCGGTTGGCAGCGCTCCAGAGCACGTCCCAGGAGGTTGGCGGCTCCTTCAGCACCCGCTTATTGTAGAGCAGGCCGATGCCCATGGTCTGGTAGGCCACGCCGCGTCCCTCAGGCCGTGCATAGGCGGGCAGCGTGTGGGCCGTGTTGGGAATGCGCTTCGGATCGAGCGTCTCCCACATGTCGTCGACGTCGCCGCGGTTGATCGTGTCGGCGTTGAAGAAGCCGCAATGGACCAGCGGCTGGTCGGGCGTCGTGCGACGCGCCGTGACCATCTTGGGATAGATGACGAAGTTCGTCGTCTCGACGATCTCGATCTCGACCTTGGGGTGAGCCTTCTTGTAGTCGGCGATGACCTCTTTCGGCACCACGTCGGAACCGGAGCCGGCAAACATGAAGAAGCTCAGCTTGGCGTCTTCGGGCCCCTCCGCGTGGGCTCCCGTCAGGCCGGCGAGCGCGAGGCCCGCGCCAATGCTCAATGCTCGCAGCAACATCATCCCAATCCCCTCGCAATGACCGCTTTCGGTCGTCCGCACGTGAAGCGGTCTATTCGCTGCGCGGCGCAAGATGCTGGGCTTCCCGAGCGGATAGCCACCGGTTCCGTCCTTCATTGTGCCTCGGTCAGGCTTAGCGGGCAAGCCTGAGCCGATAGCCTCAGCCGATAGCCTCAGCCGATAGCCTCTGAGCCGTTCCGAAATCGCGGAGCCCTTACGGCCAGCCGCTGAACACCTGCGTGCCGCGCTTGCGCAATTGGCTGCCGATGATGACGCGCTGGATTTCAGACGTGCCCTCCCAGATGCGATCGACCCGGACATCGCGATTGAGGCGTTCGACGGGGTTCTCGCGCATATAGCCGCGCCCGCCGAAGATCTGCACCGCCTTGTCCAGCACCTGTCCCGCCATCTCGGATGCGTAGAGCTTGGCGGCCGAGGCGCGCGCATGCACGATCTTGCGGTCGAGCCCGCGATCGATCTCGCAAGCCACGCGATAGATCAGGCTCTTGCCCGCGAGTATTGCCACCGCCATGTCGGCCAGCATGAACTCGATCGCCTGGAAGTCGCGGATGGGACGGCCGAACTGGCTCCGTCTCGAGGCCCAGTCATTGGCGAGCTCGAAGGCGCGAATCGCCGCGCCGAGGCAGTTGGCCGCGATCTGCAGCCTCGCCTCCACGAACCAATCCTTGGTCAGCTCGAGGCCGCCGCCCACGCCGCCGAGCACCTTGTCGCCGCCGATCTCGACATTCTCGAACAGGAATTCCGGATGGCTGAAGACATAGGAATGAGTGAATTTCGGCTCGCGCGCGATGCGCACGCCAGGTGTCGCTTTGTCGACGAGGAAGAGCGTCGGCTGGTCGGGATCGCCATCCACATTGGCATGCACGATGATGTAGTCGGCCTCGTCGCCGGAGGTGACGAACCACTTCTCGCCATTGAGCACGAAGCCGTTGCCCTTGCGGTCGGCTCGCGTGCGCACCTGCCGTGCATCCGAGCCGGCCTCCGGCTCGGTGACGGCGACGCAGGCGCGCCGCTTGCCGAGGCAGCTCGGCGTCAGATACTCCGCGATCTGCGCTTGCGTGCCGTGCTTCAACGCGACCGCGGGATGCCAGACGACGGCCCAGAGTGCGCCGGTCGCCTTGCCCAGCTCCTCGCCGATCAAGGTCTGCTGCAGCTGCGTGCAGCCCTGGCCACCGACCTCGCGCGCATGGTTGATGCCGTTGAGGCCATGCTCGACCACGGCGCGCCGCATGGCGTCCTTGGTGGCGCGCGGCAGCGAGCCCGTCAGCTCGAGCTCGAGTTCCTGGGGGAAGAGCACCTCCTCGGCGAAGGCCTTGGCGCGCGCCTTCCAGCACAGGTCCTCGGCCGGTAGGGTCAAGTCCATTCAGCTCTCTCCACGAGTAATGACCAGCGCGTCGACGGCGGCGATCTCCTCGCCGCAGATCATCGGATTGACGTCGATCTCGGAGACGATCTCGGCAAGATCGGCGCAAAGCATCGAGAAGCGAGCGATGGCGAGCGCCAGCGCCTCGAGATCGACGCCAGGCGCGCCGCGAAATCCGTCGAGCAATTTGCGTAAGCTCAGCCGATCGAGGAGGCGCCTCGCCGTCGCTGGCCCGAAAGGGGCGAGCGCAGCGCAACGATCGCAGAGCAGCTCGATCAGCGTGCCGCCCGCCCCCAGCAACACCACCGGGCCGAATTGCGGATCGCGGACCATGCCGAGCGACAGCTCGACGCCGGCGCCGATCATGCGCGCCACCGTCACGCGTCGCGAGATGCGGCATTTGAGATCGCGATAGGCCGAGCGCACGGCCTCGGCGTCCGCGAGGCGAAGATGCACGCCGCCGAGATCGGATTTATGCGTCGCGCCTTGCGCGGCGGTCTTGACCACGACCGGAAAGCCGAACCGCCGCGCCGCCGCGACGGCTTCCGTCTCGTCCTCGACGACCGCGCTCTCGACCACGGGAACGCCCCAGGCGGCAAGAAGCGCAAGGCATCCCTTTTCATCGATCGTGCGGCCGGGAAGCAAGGCCTTCGCCCGGGCCCGCTCCGCCTCGAGCGCCGGCGGCAGGCGAGGCAACGGGTCCGCGCCGCGCCCCAGGAAATCCCGATAGGCGAGCATGCCGGCAATGGCCGCGAGCGCAGGCGCCGTTCCGTCGAGCACCGGCACCCCGGCATCGGTCAGCATGGCGGCGATCGCATCGTGGCGCATCTGCGTATAATTGGTCGCAAACGCGATCGGCTTGTCGGTCCGCGCCACGACCTTGATGGCGGCCCGCGCATAGCCGTCGGCCAGATAATAGTCGTCGCGGATGTCGGCGCAGAACAAGCCGATCGCCGCCTGATCGTCGGCGACGAGGTCGGCGAAGCAGGCCTCGAACAGGGTTTCGAAACCCCTGCCGGTCCCCCAGGCGTCGAGCGGGTTCTCGGCTTCGAGCCCGGGATCGAGGCGCGCGCCGATGCGCTGTTTCGTCGCGTCGCCGATCCTGGCGAAAGGCACCTTCGCCCGTTCGGCGAGGTCGATGAGGAGCTCCCTTTCCCCGCCCGAATCATGGATCGAGACGAGGCCGCCCGGCTTGGCGCGCCGTCCGGTGGAGAAGAGGAGGAGGGTGGCGGCAAGCTCGTCCAAGGTCTCGACGCGGATGACGCCGAACTGGTCGAAGAGCGCCTGGTAGGTAGTATCGCTGCCGGCGATCGCGCCCGTATGCGTCAGCGCCGCCGCCGCTGCCGCCTCGGTGCGGCCGACCTTGAGTACGACCACGGGCACATTGCGCGACGCGGCCTTGGCGAGCGCCGCCCGGAAACCGGCAGGGTCGCGCGCGCTCTCGATGAAGAGGGCGACGACCTTCACCTCCGGCCGCTCGACCGCGTAGTCGAGATAGTCGGCGACCGTCGTCGTCAGCTCCTGGCCGGGCGAGACGGCGAGCGCGAAGCGCAGGCGCGGATCGTTATGCGCCAGCGCTCCGAAGACGCTGCCGGAATGGGCGATCATGGCGATCGGTCCGGGGCGAGGCTGCCGCGGGCTCGGGAAGCCGCACACCCAGACGCCGTCGAGATCGTTGTAGAAACCCATGCAGTTCGGGCCGCAGACCTGCATGCCCGCCTCTCGCGCGATCGCGGCGAGCCGCTCCGACAGGCGCGGCGCCGCGTCCTCGTCGAGCACGCCTGAGGCGAAGATCACGGCCGCGCCGACGCCTGCCGCCCGAGCCTCGCGCATGGCTTCTTCGAGCCGCTCGTTCTTTACCGCCAGCACCGCAAGCTCCGGCGGCTCGGCGAGATCGCCGAGCGCGGGCACGCAAGGATAGCCCTCGATCTCGCGGTAATTGGGGTTCACGGCGTGCACGGCGCCGGAAAAGCCGCCGCGGCGGATCATCCGCATCATGTCGTGGCCGGGCGTGTTGGCCCGCGCGCTCGCGCCGACGAAGGCGATCGAGCGCGGCGCGAGCAGAGGTTTCAGCGGACTCAAGGGTTCGTTCGGCAAGAGACCACCGCCGGCAGAAGCGAAGCGAGCGTCCCGGCGGGCCTCCAGATGATCATGGCATCATGACGTTCGGCCATTTGTGCGCCTTGCGATACTTTCCTTATTAAAAAAATCAGCTATAATTTTTGTCAACATAAAAAATTTGGAAATTAGCAAGCCGAGACCGATGACCGACGACGCTCCGCGGGACCGCATCGACTTCCAAACGGAGCCGGAGCCGTCCGTCGCGCCCGGCGCCGAGCCGAAGCAGCTGCGCAGGCTGGGGCGCGAAATCCGCGGGCTGCGCAAGGCCCGCAATTTCACGCTCGCGGTTCTCGCCCTGCGCAGCGAATTGTCGATCGGTTATCTCAGTCTGCTCGAGCGCAACCTCGCGACCCCCTCGATCAACGCGCTCGTCGCCATCGCTCGGGCGCTCGGCGTGACGGTCGGCTGGTTCTTCGAGGCTGGCGAACCGCCCGACGAGGAGCGCGACTTCGTGGTGCGGCGCGCGCGACGCAGACGGCTCGATTATTCGGCGGGTATCGTCGACGAGTTGCTGACGCCGTCATTGTCGGGCGCCTTGGAGCTGTTGTCGTGCCGGCTGCCGCCCGGAGCGTCCTCGGGGGATATGCCCTACACGCATCGGGGCGAGGAAGCAGGCGTCATCATCCGCGGCAAGCTCGAGCTCTGGGTCGACGGCAAGACCTTTCGCCTCGAGGCCGGCGACAGCTTCGGCTTCCCGAGCTCGCTGCCTCACCGCTATCGCAATCCCGGCAGCGACGAGACCGAGATCGTCTGGGCGATCACGCCGCCGAGCTTCTGAGCGTCGATCGCATGGCCGTCGCACATAAGAATCTGTGGGAGGAGAGCGCGGTCGCAGCTCCCGCCTGTCCGGCGCTCGCCCAATCGACCCGCTCGGATGTGGCGATCATAGGCGCGGGCTATCTCGGGTTGTCGGCGGCGCTGCATGTCGCGCTCGGCGGCGCGAGCGTCGTCGTGCTCGACGCCCATCAGCCGGGCTGGGGCGCTTCGGGCCGCAATGGCGGCCAGATCATTCCGGGCTTGAAATGCGATCCGGACGAGATCGAGGCGATCCATGGCGGCGAACGCGGCGAGCGCCTCTCGCGGTTCGCCGGCGCGACCGCCGATTTCGTCTTCGACCTGATCGCGCGCCACAAGCTCGCCGCGGGAGCGCGGCGCTCGGCCTGGGTGCAAGGCGTTCATTCGCGCAAGGCCGCCGTCAAGGCGCGGCGGCGGGCCGATCAATGGCGCAAGCGCGGCGCCGATGTCGGCTATCTCGACGCGGCTGAGACGGCGGCGCTCGTCGGCACCGGCATCTATGTCGGCGCCTTCATCGATCGCCGCGCCGGCTCGCTCCAACCCTTATCCTATGCGCGCGAGCTGGCTCGGGTCGCGCTCGCTTCCGGCGCCCGCATCCACGGAGCGACGCGCGCCGTTTCGATGCGCCGCGCCGATGGCGGCTGGCGCGTCGTGTCGGATGGCGGGGCCACGGTCGAAGCGGAGATGGTGCTCATCTGCACCAACGCCTATTCGGACGAGCTGGTGCCCGGCCTTTCCCGCTCGATCATCGCGGCGAACTCGCTGCAGGTCGCGACCGAGCCTCTCCCGCCCGCGCTGAGACCGCGTCTGCTGCCGCATGGCGAAGTCCTGTCCGACACCAGGAAGGTCATCCGCTACTGGCGCCTCGACGATGACGGGCGCTTCATCATGGGCGGGCGTGGGCCCTATCGCGAGCCGGGCGGCGAGAGCGACTGGGCGCATCTGATGCGCGATACCGGCGCGCTGTTTCCGATGCTGAAGGATCTGCGTTTCACGCATCGTTGGGGAGGGCGGGTGGCGATCCACCGCGATTTCATGCCTCATCTGCATGCTCCGGGGCCGGGATTGCTCGTGGCGATCGGGTGCCAGGGGCGCGGCATCGCCTGGCAATCGGCGATGGGCGCCGAGCTCGCCAGGATGGCGCTCGATTCTTCCCATGAGCCGCTCCTGCCCTTGCGGCCGATCGAGCAGATCCCGCTGCATCGCCTGAAGGCCGTGGGCGTCTCGGCGACGGTTGCGCTCTATCGGGCCATGGACCGGCTGGGCTGGAGCTGAAGGATATCGCATGAGCTATCATACGATCGAGACCGAGATTCGAGATAGGATCGGGATCCTCACCTTCAACAGGCCCAAGGTTCTGAATGCCTTCGATCCCGTCCTGGTCGAGGAAACAGGCGCGGCGCTCGCAGCCCTCAATGCCGGGGACGACGTCAAGGCGATCCTGGTGCGCGGGGCAGGGCGCGCCTTCTCGGCGGGCTTCGACCTCAAGGCAGCGGCCGCGACGGCAGGCGAGCGAAGCGTGCAGGAATGGCGCGCCGTGCTCGAGGCCGATTACCGCTTCATCATGGGGTTCTGGGACAGCCCGAAGCCGACGGTCGCTGCCGTGCACGGCTATTGCATCGGCGGCGCCTTCGAATTGTCGCTCGCCTGCGACGTGACGGTCGCCGCGGCAGGCACCAAGTTCGGCTCGCCAGAAGTGAAGTTCGGCTCGGGCGCGGTGGCGCTTCTCCTGCCTTGGATCGCCGGGCCGAAGGCGGCGAAGGAGCTGTTGCTGACCGGGGACGACAAGCTCACCGCCGACCGTGCCCTGGCGCTCGGCATCGTCAACAAGGTCGTGCCCGACGGAGAGGAATTGGAAGCGGCCTTGGAGATCGCCCGCGCCATGGCGAGCGCCGCACCGGATGCGGTGAGGCTCACCAAGCTCGCCATCAACCGCAGCTACGAGGCGATGGGGCTGAAGGCGGCCCTTGCCGCGGCGCTCGAGCTCGATGTCGTCATCGAGGCCGGCGGCGGCGCCGAGCGCTCGGAATTCGATCGCATCCGGCGCGAGGAAGGGCTGGCCGCCGCGCTCGCCTGGCGCGACAAGAGACGATAGAGCGTCGTTCTCGACCCATTCCCGACATTCGTCGCCGAGAGCCCGATGACGCGGGTGAACCTCAGCTGAGCACGTACTGACGAATAGCCGCTGTCGTGTCGCAAAGAATCGGCTCGCGACGCTTCGATAGCGGATCGGTCACTTCGCTCGGCTCTCCGCCGGCATCTGCCGCGCGAACATGGCGAAGATCTTGGCCCAATCCGCTTCGGCGGCGTCCTTGTCGTAGACCGTCCGGTCGGGGAAGGCGTAAGGGTGGCGCGTGCCCTTATGCCTGACGAGCTCGGTCCTGATGGGCAAGGGCCGCAGCGCCGCGGCGAGGGCGTCGGGCACCGTCGGCGGAATGATGTCGTCATGCTCGGCGAAGGCACAGTACAGCTCTCCCCGCAGCTTCGGGAAGGAGAGGTGCGGACTGCCGGGCTTGTCGGTCGTAAAGCCGAAGCCGAGCACGGAGGCGGCGGCCGCGATCTCTTGTGGATAGGTGGCGGCCGCGAGCACGGCGAAGCCGCCGCCGGCGCCATAGCCGATCGCGCCTTTCGGGCCTCGGCTCGCGAGAGGCTCGCGATCGAGCCAGACGAGCACTGCGCGCGTATCCGTCATGACGCTCGACGGCGTAAGGCTCTCCGCAGCGACCCGCCTGATGGCGAGCACGTTCTCGTCCTGGCTCTGCGGATCGAGGATGATGGTGCCGAGCCGGTGGTAGAGGTCGGGCGCGACGCAGAGATAGCCGCCTTGCGCACAGCGCCGCGCCATCAGCCGCATGGTGTCGGTGAGGCCGCCGACATGGGGATACATGATGACGGCGCCGAACGGACCCTTTCCGCCCGGGCGGGCAAGGATCGCCGCCATGCGGCCATCCGGCGTGTCGATGACGGCATTGCGCTTCGGCATGGCGCTCATGGCAGGCGCTGCAGCTTCGCGCCGGCGAGCGCGCCGCCGTCGATCTTCAACTCGCCGCCGGTAGTGAAGCTCGATTCGTCGGAGGCGAGGAAAAGCACGCCTTGGGAGACTTCTTCGATGCGGCCGGCCCGGCTCATCGGATAGGCGGCGAGCCGGCCCTTGCGGATCTCCTCGGGCAGCGCCCGCAACATATCGGTGTCGATGCCGCCAGGGATGATGGTGTTGACGCGGATCTGCGGCGCGAGCGTCACCGCCGCCGCCTTGGTCAGCATCAGCACCGCCGCCTTGCTGACCGAATAGGCGAAGTTGAACTCGGTGCCGAGATTGCCGATCACCGAGGAGATGTTGATGATCGAGCCCGCGCCGTTCTTCCGCATCAGGGGCGCCGCGTGCCGGATGCCCAGGAAGGTGCCCGTCTGGTTCACGTCGATCACGGCGCTCCACTCCTCGAGCGAGCAGTCGAGAAGTCCGGATTTGCCGAGGATCGCCGCGTTGTTCACCAATATGTCGAGCCCGCCATAGGCGTCCTCGGCGCGCTGCATCGCGCGCTGCCAATCGGCTGGGCGCGTCACGTCGAGATGGATGTAGGCGATATCAAGACCCTGGCCGCGCAGCTCAGCGGCAGCCCGTTCGCCCGCATCGTCGGTGAGGTCGGCAAGGATCACGCGGGCGCCATGGCTCGCGAGCAGCCGGCCATGGCTCAGGCCCATATTGCGCGCACCGCCGGTGATGAGGGCGACCTTGCCGGCGACCCGGCCCTCCCCTTGCCCGCTCACGTCTCCGCCTCCTCCCAATGCTTGCCGGTGATGCCTTGCGGCCTGACCGCGAGCAGCACCAGCAGCAGCGCGAAGGCGATCACGGTCTGATAGTTCGACGAGACGTAGCGGCCGACGAGTGCGTTCACGACGCCGAGCAGCACGCCCCCGACGAGTGCGCCCTGCATGGTGCCGAAGCCGCCGAGAACGGCCGCGACGAAGCCGAAGACGCCGTAGGTGAGCCCGACATCGGAGGAGGTGAACTGCGCCGGCGTGATCATCGCGCCGGCGAGGCCACCGAGCGCGCCGGTCGCCGCGAACGAGATCAGCCCCATGCGCTCGGCGGAGATGCCGAGCAGCTCGCTCGTCTCGCGGCTCGCCGCGCAGGCGCGCATCTGCCGCCCGAGCACGGTGAACTGCAAGGTCGCGGCGATCAGCCCCATGAGGCCGAGCATCATCACCACGACCACGACATATTGCCCATCGATCCGGCTATCGCCGATGGCGAGCGAGAAGCCCGGAATCCAGGGCGGCAGCGTCTGCGGCATCGAGCCGAGCAGGAGCAGCGCCCCGATGCTCATGATGCCGCCGAACACGATGGTGCCGAGCAGGACGACATAGGTCGGGCTGCGGCGCCGCCAGAGCGGCAGGACGACGAAGGTCCAGAGCACCACTCCGCACAAGGTCGCGACCAGCACGCCTCCGAGGATCGCGAGCGGGTAGGGAAGGGGCGTATAGGTCAAGAACCAGTAGGTCGAGAAGCCGCCGACCATCACGTAATTGCCTTCGCTGAAATTCACGACGCCGGTGGTGCGATATTCGAGCGAGTAGCCGACCGCGATCAGCGCGTAGACGCAGCCCGTGGCCAGTCCGATGGCGAGGATGAGGATCATGCCGCATCCTCCACCTGCGCCTGATCGCCGAGATAGGCCTCCCGCACCGCCGGGTCGCGATGCACCTCGTCGGGCGAGCCCGAGGCGATCGCCGAGCCGGAATTCATCACCGTCACCCGGTCGCAGAGGCTGAACACGAAAGGCACGTCGTGATCGACGAGGAGAACGCCGACCCCTTGCGCCGGGAGCTTGCGCAGGAGGGCGCCCAGGCGTTCGGTCTCCTGGTTGTTCAGGCCGGCTGCCGGCTCGTCGAGCAGCAGCAATTTCGGCCGCATCGCCACCGCCCGCGCCAGCTCCAGGAAGCGCAGCTTGCCGAAGGGCAGCCCGGAGGCATCGGCATCCGCCTCGCCGTCGAGCTCGAACTCCGCGAGCAGGGCGCGGGCCGCGGCCGCGACCTCGCCGGCCTCGCTTCGCATGCGCGGCAGCCGCAGCAGCACCGAGGCGAGGCCGGAGCGGTGGCGCATATGCATGCCGACCATGATGTTCTCGAGCGCGGTCAGCCCGGCGAAGGGCGTGGCCTGCTGGAAGGTGCGCGCGATGCCGAGCCGCGCGATCGCCGCCGGATCGAGCCGCGCAAGGTCGTGAGAGCCGAAGCGGATCGTCCCGGAATCGGGCCGAAGGAAGCCGGAGATCAGCCCGATCACGGTCGATTTGCCAGCCCCGTTCGGGCCGATCAAGCCATGAATGCTGCCCGCCGAGAGCACGAGGGATGCGGCCGAGACGGCCGTCAGACCTCCGAAGCGCTTGGTGACCTGCTCGATCTCGAGAGAGGCGTCGAGGGTGGTGGGGGAGATGTTCATGGCCCACTGATCCCGAGACGGCGCGTCAGCCAGGCCGGCAGGATGCTCTCGAAAGCGCGCGCGTCGCGGACGCGCCCGAACAGCCCCGCCGGGCGGATCAGGATCACGAGCAGCAGCAGGAGGAAGAAGACGATGTTCTGGTAACGCTCGAAGCCCGCCACGGCCTGAGGCACCAAGATCACGAAGCCCGCCCCGATGATCGGCCCGACGGTCGAGCGCAGGCCGCCGATGAAGAGCATGAACATCAGGTTCAGCACGACCGAGATGTCGTAGAGGTCGGGTCCGACGAAACGGGCGAACTCGACGTAGAAGGATCCCGCGAGCGAGGCCATCACGGCGGCGATGGCGAGCGCGAGCAGCTTGTAGCGCGGCACGTCGATGCCGAGCGACGCGGCGATCTCCTGGCGCGTCGAGAGCGCCCGCCAGGCCCGGCCGATATGGGAGCTGCCGAGCAGGTGAAAGGTGAGCAGCGACAGGCCGCACAAGGCCCAGGCCAAAAGGTAGAAGGCGAGCGGGTTGCGGAAGGAGATTTCCCCGATTGCCAGCGGCGGGACGCCGGTGATGCCCCATCCGCCATTGGTGAAGGAGCTGGCATTGGCGAAGGACGCCGTGCCGAGCGCGAGCGCGACCGTCCCCATCGACAGGTAGTGGCCGCGCAGGCGCAGCAGCGGCTTGCCGATGAGGAGCGCGAGGCCCAGCGAGATCAGCAGGGCGATGAGCATGGCGAGCCACGGATCGACGCCGTAGCGCGTGGTCAAGATTGCGTTGCCGTAACCGCCGATCGCCATGAAGGTGGTCTGGGCGAAGCTGGCCTGGCCGGCGAGGCCGAGCAGCAGGTTGAGCGAGATCACCACCGTCGAATAGATGGCGATCAACGTCAGGTTGTAGATCGCCAACCGCGATCCGACCGCCGGCGCGACGGCGACGATGATGATCACCAGCGCCAGCGCCACGAGCTCGATGCGGCGCAGCCGGGCCTCGCTCACGACGCCGCCCTCTCGCCGAGATACAGCGCCGCAAGCTCGCTCGCGCTCGGCCGCCGGTCCTCCTGGAAGCGGATCTCCCCGTTACGGAGGACGATCGTGGTCTCGCGCTCGGCGGGGAGCGGCACGCTCTTCTGCTCCACGAGGATCATGGCAAGACCGGAGGCGTTCAGCTTCGACAGCGCCGCATAGACGCGGGCGATGGCGCGCGGCGCCAGGCCAAGCGAAGGTTCGTCGAGCAGAAGCACCAGCGGTTTTGCCAGGAGGCCGCGCGCGATCGCCAGCATCTGCATCTCGCCGCCGGAGAGCGTGCTGCAATCCTGCTCCATGCGCTCCCGCAGGACGGGGAAGAGCTCGAAGATGCGGTCGAGCTCGGCGGCGAAAACCGAGCGCCGCCCGGCGGGAGCCGCCTGCCAGCCGAGGATGAGGTTGTCCCTGACCGAAAGGCCGGGCAGCCTGCCCCGGCCCTCCGGCACCAGCGAGACGCCGCGCTTCACCCGCAGATGCGCGGGCAGGCGGCTCACGTCATGTCCAGCCAGCATGACCCGGCCCGAGCGCAGCGGGACCGCCCCGGCGAGGGCCCTGAGCAACGACGTCTTGCCGGCGCCGTTCGGGCCGAGAATCAGGACGAGCCGACCTTCCTCGACCGTAAGGGAGATCGATTTGATCGCCCTGACGCCGCCATATTGGACGGCGACGCCGTCAGCGCGCAGCAATTCGCCGCCACGCAACGCCGCGGTGGTGGCGACGCCGGCCTCGTGCTTCACTGCGCCTGGGGACGGAAGACGACCTTCATCGCGCCGTTCTCCCATTTGGCCGTCTGCAGCGCTTCCGATTTGTTCTGACCGGTATGATCCTCCGGGGTGAAGATCCAATGCGTGACGGCGCCCCGGTAATCGAGCGTCTCGAAACCGCTGCGCAGGGCCTCCCCGCCCGTCGCCCCGGATTTCTTGACCGCCTCGGCCAGCATGTAGACGGCGTCCCAGCCCGAGGCCGCCGCCTGCACGCCCGCCGGATCGAGGCCGGCCTTTTTGTGCTGCTCCAGGAAGGCGGCAACCGCCGCCTTTTGCGCCGGTTCGGTCACATCGGGATAGATCTGCGCCGGGATCGCCGACAGGAAGGCGTTCGGATAGGCGGTCGAAGCCTGCCGGAAGGTCGGCGTGTCGTCGAGTCCCATGACGAGCGCGGCCTTCAGCCCGACCGTCGCCGCGGCCTTCGCCTCGAGGATGTGCGCGGGCCCCGTCATGAAGTCGAGGATGGCGTCGGGCTGTGCGTCCTTGAAGGCGGCCATTTGCGGCGTGAAGTCGGTCGCCGTGACCTCGACGCCCTGGGTCGTGACGACATCGAGGCCCCATTTCGGCGCGAGCTCGGTCAACTCCTTGGTCGCCGCCTGAGCGGCGGGGGTCTGGTTGTAGATGATGCCGATCTTCTTCGCCTTGAGATATTGCGTGGTGAATTTCAGCTCGAGATCCATCACGCGGGAGAAGGCGGTCGTCGACAGGAAGCCCCATTTATGCTCGGGCGGAAGCTGCGACAGCGTGACGAACGGCACCTTCGCTTCCGCGGCGATCGGATGAATTGCGAGACTGGTCGCCGAGGAGGCGCCGTTCAGCATCACGCTCACATTGTACTGGTTGATGAGCTGGTTGGTGACCGTCACGCCGGTCGTCGCATTCGAGGCGTTGTCGAGGATGTGCAGGTCGATCATGTGCCCATCCGCGCCGCCGGCCTCGTTGACGAGCTTCACCGCGAGCTTCAGCCCGTTGAGAAACTCGCCGTCGTAATTGGCGAGATAGCCGGACAGCGCGGCGACCGTCCCGACCTCGATCGGCTCCTTCGCCTGCCCGGCTCGCGGCATTCCGGCGAGGGCTGCGGTCACTGCCAGAGCGCCGACCACAGAACCTAGCCGCCACGATGGTCTGCATCGTGATTCCTTCGACATAACACGCATGTGGTGCTGCACGCGCTCCTCCTTTTCGGCTCTGAGCCGTTGTTGTTGCCGTCGATCTCTACACTCGGTCCAGCGATCGGCGACCCAGGGGTCGCGTGCCGCGGCCGCCCCCTCCTTATGGCCGCTTCTTAGCTAAACCCGCGCCGCTCGTCTAATATGGCGGCGCCCGGGTACTATCCTGTTTTGAATTCTCCAGATCCTCGGAAACCGCGAAATCCCCTTCGTAATCGGCGTCATCGGCAGCATCTTACGAAGGTGTACAAAGTTGTGATGCGCGACGTGCAACGACGCTGCGGCGCGCTTGTTCCCGACTTTCCTGCTGAACGTATTCGTCGGCCGGCGTGCGGATCGTCCTGCGCAGCTGCGGGTATCGTTTGAAGCGACAAGATCGAGCCCTCGACGCCTGATCGAGGCCCATGCCCGTTTGCTACGGACGGTGCACGAGCCTGCGGCCGAACGGCGGCGATGTTCCGCTGTCCAAAGTGAAGATGGCAAAGACAGCGAGATTGGGAGGTCAGCCAAGCCCGAAGAGCGATGTGCGCTCTTCGCGTATCGAGCGAGAGCCAAGCGCGCGATGGAGCAACAGCCAGGCTCGCTCAATCCGACTTGCGATCGTCTCGGCCAATTGTGAATAAAATTTGACAATTGATGACCGTCCTTCTAGAATTTCGAGACTAACGAATACTAACAATAAATGGGAGGAGGTGCTTATGAACAGCCAAATCAAGCGCCGCGACTTCCTGAACGCGCTCGGCGTCACCACGGTGAGTGTGGCGGCAGCCGCGGGCGCGGGGGTCGCCGTGCAGCGGACCGCGTCGGCCGCCGAGCCGCCCAAGGGCAACATTCCGGACAAGCCGTTCCGGACGGGTCACATGACCTTCTTGACCGGGCCTGCGGCGGTGCTGGGCGAGCCGTCCCTCAAGGGGCATACCCTTGCCGCCGAGGAGATCAACGCCAAGGGCGGGCTCCTGGGCAAGCGCAAGATCGAAACGATCACGGCGGACGAGGCGGCGGGCACCGACGCCAACGTCAAAGAGCTCCGGAGGATGAAGCTCTCCGAGAACATCGACCTGTTCAGCGGGGTCATCTCCAGCGGCAACAGCCCGGCCTTGGCGCCGGTCGCCGAGGAGCTGGGCATCCTCACGGTTCTGACCGACGGCTGCACCGACTTCGTGTTCGACAAGGCCGATCCGGAACCGAAATACGTATTTCGCGTCACCAACATCCAGTCGGCCGACGGCATCACCGCCGCGATCGGCGTCGCCCAGGCTTGGCCGCAGGTGCGCAAGGTCGCCGGCATTCATCCCGACTACAGTTACGGCCGCAACGCTGCCGAGCACTTCCAGCTGGCTCTCGAGCGCCTGCTGCCAGGCGTCGAGTTGGTCGCCGAGAGCTGGCCCAAGCTCGGCACCACCGACTTCACGCCGCACATCACCAAGACGCTGTCGGCCCAACCCGACCTGCTCATCACCTCGGTGTGGGGCGGTGACTACGTCGCCTTCTACAAGCAGGCGTTGCGTTACGGCCTGTTCGAGAAGATGAAGGTCGCCAGCACCATCGCCTTCGCCGTGGCGCCGCACGCCATCGGCCAGGACCATCCTGAAGGCGTGCTGGCCGGTGTGCACGCCAATTATCACTTCACCTTTCCACGCGGTGGCCGCTGGCCGGAGAATGACAGCTTCGTGGAGCGCTACTTCAAGCGCTGGAACGAGTACCCAAACTTCGAGGCGGAGGGCGCCTATACCTCGCTCTACGTCCTCAAGACGGCCATCGAGCGGGCCAACAAGCTGGTCGGCGGCTGGCCGGAAGAGGAGGCGATCATCAGCGAGATCGAAGGCCTCGGGATGGTTACCCCGGCGGGTTATCTCTACATCCGGCCCGACAACCACCAAGGCTACAAGGACACGGTGACCGGCTTCTCGAAGAAAGTGGCCGAATATCCGTTCCCGATCCTCGATCCCGACCGGATCATCACCATTCCGATCCGCAACATCAGCGCGCCGGCGAACTGGGCAAAGCCCGGCACGAGCCATAACGAGTCGACTGCGGCTGCGGATTGGATCAAGAAGACCTGGCCGAAAGCGGTCGGCTAGGCGCAGGCTCGTCGGGAACCGCTTGGACCCGATCGAGCAGCATTTCCCACGCGGGCCTGCCCTCGGGCGGGCCCCTGGTCGCTTTTTCCCTCGGAGATCGGCGACCCGTGCTGCTCCGGCTTGATCCGCCGCAGCGCCTGGAGCCCCAGCGACCTCATGGACATCCTGGTCATCCAGATCCTGAACTCGTTGCTCTACGCCTCGGTCCTGTTTCTGATCGCGGCCGGCCTGAGCCTGATCTTCGGGGTGATGAACATCGTCAATCTCGCTCATGGCAGCCTCTATGCCGTGGGAGCCTACGTCGCCGCGTGGCTGGTCGGCCGGGCGATCGCCGGCGGCGCCAACCCGTCCGCTCCGTGGCTGTTCTTGTTGCTGCCGCTCGGCGCGGTGGCGGTTGCGGCGGTCGGTGCGGTCATCGAGCCGACACTGCTGCGCCCCCTCTACCGGCGCGCCGAGGAGTATCAGCTCCTGGTCACCTTCGGCCTCTTGCAGATCCTCGAGGACGGCATCCGCGTCCTGTGGGGCGGGCTGCCGCTTTCGGCCGACAGCCTCATGGACGCGCTGCCGGTTGTCCACATCCTCGGCTCTCTCTATCCCGCCTACAATCTTGTGGTCATAGTGATCGGCGCGCTGGCCGCGCTCGGGCTCTGGGCCTTCATCTACCGCACCCGCTTCGGCGTCATGCTGCGCGCGACCGCCCAGGATCGCCGTATGGCCTCTGCGCTCGGCCTCGATGTCGGGCGGGTCTACATCCTCGCCTTCGCGCTCGGCTGCTTCATGGCCGGTCTCGGCGGCGCCATCGTCGTGCCGACCCAGGCGGCGGTGCTCGGCATGGGCGTCGACAACCTGGTGCTGGCCTTCGTGGTGGTGGTCATCGGCGGCCTCGGCAGCCTCAAGGGAGCGCTGATAGGCGCCCTCATCGTGAGCTTCGTGCGCACCGCCGGCATCCAGTTCTTCCCCGAGATCGAGCTTGCCGCGCTCTATCTCATCGCCGGAATCGTGCTGGTGGCGCGCCCGACCGGCCTGTTCGGCACCGCATGACGGCCGTCAGCCAAACCCTGCGGGCATCCCGTCCGCGGCTGCGCGTGATCGCGCTGGCTGCGCCCATCGCGGTACTGCTCGTGCTGGTCCCCTTCCTGGTCGATTCCTACCAGACGCTGCTCCTCACCTACGGCCTCATCTATGCTATCGCGGCGCTCGGCTTCAACCTGCTGCTCGGCTACACCGGGCTATTGTCGTTCGGGCATTCCGCCTATTTCGGGGTCGGCGCGTATAGCGTCGCCTTCATGGTAAAATATCTCGGCATCCATTCCATGGAGCTCTACATCGTGCTCGGAGGGGTGCTTTCGGCCATGGTGTCCGCGCTGTTCGGCTATATCTGCGTGCGCCACACGCGGATCTTCTTCGGCATCCTGACATTGGCGCTCTCGCAGGTCCTGTACAGCCTCGCCCTGAAGCTGTTCTGGATCACCGGCGGCACCGACGGCCTGCGGGTGCCGAGGCCGACCTTGGTAGGCGGTCTTTTTACCTTCAGCAGCGGCGGGTTCCCGCGCTTCATCTCCGATTATTATTATTATGTGCTGGTGCTGTTCTTCGCCAGCGTGGTGATCTTGTGGGTGATCGCGCATTCACCGTTCGGGAAGGCGCTGCAGGCAATCCGCGACAACGAGACCCGCGCCACGTTCGTGGGATTGCGGGTGCGGCGATTCCGCTGGGCCGCGTTCCTGATCTCGGGCACGTTTACCGGTCTCGCCGGCATCCTGTGGGTGCCGCTCAACGGCCTCACCACTCCCGACATCGTGTATTGGCCGTTCTCGGGCGAGATCGTCTTCATGACGCTGCTCGGCGGGTTCCGCAACTTCACCGGGCCGATCGTCGGCGGCATCGCGTTCACCTACCTCAAAGCCTATGCCGTGGCGGCGACCGAATACTGGCAGCTGCTCCTGGGCGTCGTGCTGGTGGTCCTCGTGCTGATCCTCCCAACCGGCATAGTCGGCGGCTTGGTGCGGGTCGTCAGGCGCCTGAAGCCGAGCGGAGCGCAGTGACGTGGCGCTGCTGCAGACCATCGCGCTCACCAAGCGCTTCGGCGATTTCGTCGCGGTGAACAACGTCGATTTCACCGTGAACAAGGGCGAGTTCCTGTCGTTGGTCGGCTCGAACGGCGCCGGCAAGACTACGCTCGTCAACCTCATCAGCGCCCAGCTCAACCCCGATGGCGGCCGGATCCTGTTCGACGATCGCGACATCACGGCGAGCAGCGTTTCCGAGCGCATCCGCGCGGGGATCGCGCGCAGCTTCCAGCTCGTGAGTCTGTTCGACGGGCTGAGCGTGCTCGACAACGTGGCGCTTGCAATCTTCTCGCGTGAGGGCAAGGTCCGGAACCTGGCGGCGCTCGCCGATGGCGACCGGGAGGTGCTCGCCGAGGCGACCGAGGTGCTGTGCCTGTTCGGAATCGAGAACAAGCGCGCGCTGCTCGCCAGTGGCCTCGCCCAAGGCGAGCGCAAGCTGCTCGATGTCGCCGTCGCCTACGCTTTGAAGCCCAAGATCCTGTTCCTCGACGAGCCGACCAGCGGGGTCGGCACCCGGGACAAGGGGCAGATTATGGATACGGTCTCGGGGGTGGTCCGGTCGGGCGCCGTGACGGCGGTCGTGATCGAGCACGACATGGACATCGTGTTCAAGTATTCCGACCGGGTAGCCGTCATGCATGAGGGCAGCATGCTTGCTGACGGCACGCCCGCCGAGATCCGCGCGAACAAGGAGGTGGCGACCGTGCTCCTCGGTGCGCCGGCGCCAAGCTGATGGCGATGCTCGAGATCGAGGGAGTCAACACCTTCCGCGGCCCGGCCCAGGTGCTGAACGGGATCTCCCTCGACGTGGGCGAACAGGAGGTCGTCTGCCTGGTCGGCCGCAATGGCGCCGGCAAGACCACGACGATTGAGAGCATCAACGGCCTGCTGCCGATCCGCTCGGGCACGATCCGGTTCCGCGGCGAGGAGATCACCCGCCTGCCCGCCCACCGCCGGGCCCAGCGCGGCATCGGCTATGCGCCCGAAGGCGCCCATATCTTTCCGGACCTCACCGTCAGCGAGAACCTGATGATCAGCCGTTGGCTCTCCGAGAAAGCGGTCAAGGAACGGGGTGGCGATCAGCACGCTACAGAGGCGCGTGTCTTCGCCCTCTTTCCCGAGGTGAAGAGTTTCCTTGGGCGGCGCGGGCTCAACCTCTCGGGGGGGCAGAAGAAGATGGTGGCGATCGCAAGGGCGATGGCGCTGTCGCCCTTTCTGCTGATGCTCGACGAGGCGTTCGAGGGGCTGGCGCCGAAGGTGGTCGGACGGTTTCGTGATGCCGTCATGGCGATCAAGCAGATGGGTGTCTCGATCTTGATCGCCGAATCGAATCTGGTGAATGCGGCGGCGGTCGCCGACCGGCTCTACGCCATCGACCGCGGCGAGATCATCTTCCACGGCTCGCCGCGGGAGGCGCTCGCCAACGAGGACGTCATGCGGACGCTGCGGGGATGAAACGCAGCGCAGCCCTCGGCCTCACGATCGCCATGGGCGTCCTGATCCCCGTGGCGCGCGGCGGCCACGAACTGCCGATCTACCCCTCGTTCTATCCGCACGAGATCCGCATCGAGACGATCGATGCGGCTGCGGCGGGAAGCGGCCTCGCCGACGGCACGCTGCACGCCTTCGTGGGTGCGAGCCCGGTCTTCGCTGGTGCCCCGCCCGAGACCGTGCGCGCGGTCGAATCGCTGGGCAGCTTCGTGATGGTGACCTTGCCGGCGGCCGACAGCGGTGACGATTGCACCGCTCTGCGCGGGGCGGCGCGCGCCGCAGCGGCGCAGCCTGGCGTCGTCGCGCATCCCTATCCGGTGACGCCGTTCCACGCCGATTTCCTGCAGCACGCGGATCTCGCCGAGGCTGCCGCCCAAGAGGTCCGCTTGGCATCGCCGCACGCCGACGCGCGGATCGAGACGGTCGAGGCGGCGGCGCTCGTCGCCGACGATCTCGTGGACTTCGTCGGTTGGACCGGGCCGCCCTGGATCAAGTCAGGGTGGTGGCAGGCCTGGCGCCTTCTCGGCGATGCGCTGGATCCGCCGCACCGTCAGCTCGCGCAAGAGATGGTGGAACGCCTTCAGGCCCGCGACTACGCAACGAGCGAAGATCGCCTCAATCTCGAGCGCGGGCTCGTGCGGCTGTTGACCGGCCAATGCCGGCGCATGGTGGCCGGTTACACACTGCGCCGCGAGTATTTCAACGCCGAGTACTCCACCGGCATCGAGAACATCGCCTTCGACTCGCTCTCAGGGCTCGAATCGCCCGTCTTCTTGCGCACCGTGAAGCTCAAGGACTTCCCCTGGAACGGCTGGTTGAGGCTCGGCATCGCGCGAGAATCCAGGGCGGCCTGGAACCCGGTCGCCGGGTTCACGAGCCCCTTCGATCGACTGCTGTGGTCGGCGCTTAGCGACCCGGCCGCCTTTCCCGAACCTTATGGCGACGGCTGGTTCCTGAACCGCGTCGCCGATGTCCGGCCCGCCCAATGATCGCGCGGCTGCTCACTTGCGCCTGCATGGCGGCAGCAGCGCTGGCTGCGCCCGCCGACGCCGCCGAGCAGGAGTTCCAGCTGGCGATCGTGCGCGGCGTGCTGCCGCCCGCGCAGCGGGTGCTCCGGGTCCACGAGGGCGACCAGGTGCGGCTCGCCTGGCGCAGCGATCGGCGGCTCACGCTGCATCTCCATGGCTACGACATCGAATGGCGCGTACGCCCGGGGGACGTCGTGCAATCGAGCTTCACCGCCTATGCTTCGGGCCGCTTCCCGATCGAGATCCACGGCTCCGATGACGGACACGGCACGCCACTTGCGGTATTTGAGGTCTATCCCAAGTAGTCTCGCCGGTGCGGCGCTTCTCCTTGCCGCCGCGCCGGCCTCGGCGCATGGCTTCGGCCAGCGCTACGACCTCCCGGTGCCGCTCTCGCTCTACCTCGCGGGCGCCGCCGCTGCTGTCGTCTTCTCCTTCGTCCTGATTGCGCGGTTCGCGCGAAGCGCCCCGGCCGAAACCGAACGCCCGCGGGCGCGGCGCGGCGGGCCCGGTCGGGCGGCGACCGCGGTGGGCCAGGTCGTCGCCGTGGGGCTCACCACACTCGTGATGTTGGCCGGTTGGCTCGGCAGCCAGAACCCGCTCATGAACCTCGCGCCGACCGCGGTGTGGGTGATCTGGTGGGTTGGTCTCGTCTACGTCTCCGTGCTTTTCGGCAACCTCTGGGCCTGCGCCAACCCATGGGCGGCCACCTTCGGCTGGGCGGAGGCGCTGTGGCGCCGTGCGACCGGTCACGGCCTGTCGCTGGGTCTCGCCTACCCGGCGGCGCTCGGCGTCTGGCCCGGCCTAGCGCTTCTCGCCGGCTTCGTCTGGATCGAGCTGGTCTTCCCGGATTCGGCTGTCCCCGCCGCGATCGCCGGGCTCGGCCTTGCCTACTCGCTTCTCACCTGGGCCGGCATGACGGCGTTCGGGCGCGAGATCTGGCTTGCCCATGGCGAGGCCTTCGCGCTCGCCTTCGGCGTCTTCGCCCGATACGCGCCGTTCCGGTCCCCGCCCGCCGACGAGCCGGCGACGCCGTCAATGGTCGCGCTCGTGCTGTTCCTGCTCAGCTCGGTGATGTTCGACGGTGCGCTCTCAACGCCTGCCTGGGCCCTCCTCGAGAACTGGCTCGCAGCGCTTCTGCCGGGCAGCGATGCGGCGAGCCGGATGGCGGCGCGGACGCTCGGCCTGATCGCCTCCTGGCTCGCCTTTCTCGGTGCCTATCTCGGCACCTGCTGGGCGATGGCGCGGGTTGCGGGGGGGCCGGTTGCGATGGGGGCGCTGGCGCGCCGCTTCGCCTTCTCGCTGGTGCCGATCGCGATCGCCTACCACGTGGCCCACTATCTGAGCTTCCTCCTGATCCAGGGGCAGTATCTGATCCCGCTCGCCTCCGACCCTCTGGGGCGCGGCTGGAACCTGCTGGGTACCGCCGGCTATCGCGTCGACATCGCGGTGATCGGGGCACGCTTCGAGTGGTACGCCGCAGTGGGCGCCATCGTATTGGGGCATGTCACGGCGGTGTGGCTCGCACATCGCACTGCGCAGTGCAGCATCGCCGTGCCACGGCGCGCTCTCGCAAGCCAGTACCCGATGACCGGCCTCATGGTCGCCTACACGGTGGTCAGCCTATCGATCCTCGCAGCCCCGGTGGTGGAGGCCGGCAGGCCCGGGCTTCCGCTCGCGGAGGCGCAGCCCGATCGGGTGCAGGTACCGGCCGACGCGGTGCTGCCCGAGCCTGTCAGCGGCCGCCTGCTGGCCGTGGGCCCCGGCAAGTCCGCGCGGGGCGGCGTCACGTTCAGGGTGCTCGGCTCGGCCTTTCACGACGGCACGCGCGTCACCGCCGCTGATCTGCTCTATCCTTATGTCATCGCCTGGCGCTGGGGCAGCGAGCGCGACAGCGCAGAGTACGATCCGGCGATCGCTCGCGCCACCGCGCTCGCCCGCGCCTCGCTCCTTGGCCTGCGAGTCGAGGCGAGCGACACAGTCTCGCGATCGATCCGCTTCGGCGATGTCACCGTGTCGCACGAGCTTCTCGTCATCAATGCTTATTTCGACCTGGCCACGGGCGATCTCGATCGCCTGGCCGCGGTGGCTCCGCCCTGGGACGCAGTGCCCTGGACCGTGCTCGCCCTCATGGAGGAGACGGTGCGGCGCGGCTGGGCGGCGTTCTCGCAAGAGGAGGCGGCGCGGCGCGGCGTGCCATGGCTCGACCTCGTCCGCTCGCCAGAGCTCGCGCGGCGCATGGCCGGCCTCATCGACGGCTTTGTCCGCGATGGATTCCGCCCGGTCGGCCTGGAGAGCCTCGTCACGGTCGAGGAAGCGCGCTCGCGCTGGGCGGCACTGGCGGCGTTCTATCGCGAGCATGGGCATTTGCTCGTGACCAACGGACCCTATCGCCTCAAGGGCTGGTCGCCCGGGGCGGTCACGCTCGAGGCGTTTCGCGATCTCAGCTATCCGCTCGGCGTCGGCTCCTTCGATGCGCTGGCGATCCCGCGCCGCGCCTTCATCACGAAGGTTGAGCCAGAGCCCGCCGGCCTGCAGCTCGCCGTCGAGGTGGAACGGGTGCAGAAGTTCCAGCGCAGCTACCGCATTGTGCGCGGCCCGCTCGCCGGCGCTCCGGTGATAGGCCCTGCCGAGCCACCGCCCCTTTGCCGCTACCTGGTCCTGGCTCGCGATGGCGAGGTCGTGCTCGCCGGTGAGGGCCGGCTCGAAGCGGGAAGCTTCCATCTCGATCTTGCGGGCCGCCTCGCCCCCGGAGACTACAGCGTGGAGGCAGCGGTGTACGTCGGCGGCAATGCGATGAACCCGGAGATCGCGCGCATTCCCTACCGCGTCGGACCGTAGCCCCGCGCCGATCCCCGGAATGCGACTGCCGCGAGCCGAGCGCCCCGCCCGCGATCACCGCATCGTCGGAATCGTGAACTCGGCGCCTTCCTTCACGCCGGTCGGCCAGCGCGAGGTGACGGTCTTGGTCTTGGTGTAGAAGCGGAAGGCGTCCGGCCCATGCTGGTTGAGGTCGCCGAAGGCCGAGCGCTTCCAGCCGCCGAAGGTGTAATAG
>JBIOEJ010000024.1:0-54836 GCA_044445965.1 Hyphomicrobiales bacterium | reverse complement strand
CTCGCCGAGCCCCGTGCCCCAATGCTCGGGATGGGCGGCGATGTGGTCGAGATAGCGAAGCCGCGGCGAGATCGCGATGAACCCGATGATGCCGCCGCCAGGCTCCTCGATTGCGCCGCGCAGGACGAAATTCTCGACCAGCAGCAGCGACAGGCGCTCTTCGAACCAGGCGCGCCGCGCCTTGAAATCGATCGCCGGCAGCGCCGCGCTCCAGGCCAGGACCCATAGATCGAGCACGGCTTCGGTATCCGCCGGGACAAGGTCGCGGAGATGAAACCGACGGCTGCCGGGCTTCGGTTCGCTTCGGGCCACGCCCCTCGTCACCGATCGGTCAGCTTCAGCTCGATGCGACGGTTGCGTTTGAAGGCGTCTTCCGTATCGCCGAGGTCGAGCGGCTGGAATTCGCCGAAGCCCGCGGCCAGGAGATGCTCCGGCGGCATGCCCTTCGATTGCAGGTAGCGCACCACGGCGATGGCGCGCGCGGCGGAAAGGTCCCAATTGGTGGCGAATTTCCCGGCGCCAGAGAGCGGACGCTTGTCGGTATGGCCGTCGACGCGCAGCACCCAGGGGATGTCGGCGGGGATATTCGCCACGATCTCCTTCATGGCGGCGGCGATCTTGTCGAGCTCCGGCATGCCTTCGGCCTTCAGCTCCGCCTGGCCGGGATCGAAGAACACCTCCGACTGGAACACGAAGCGGTCGCCGACGATGCGGATGTCGGGGCGGTTGCCGAGGATGTCGCGCAGCCGGCCGAAGAAGTCGGAACGGTAGCGCGCCAGCTCCTGCACCTTTTGCGCCAGGGCGATGTTCAAGCGCGAGCCGAGATCGGCGATGCGCGTCTGCGCGTCCTGCTCGCGGGTCTCGGAGGCCTGCAAGGCGGTCTCGACCGCCGCGAGCTGGCGGCGCAATGCCTGGATCTGCTGGTTCAGGGCCTCGATCTGGGCCAGCGCCCGATTGGTGCTGGCCGTCTGCGCCTCGAGCGCGCCCTGCAACTGCCCGGCGCGCTGCTCGGCCGCGCTCGCGGCGCCGCCGCCCGCGGCGATCAAGGCTTGCAGCCTCGCTTGCTCGGCCTGCGTTTGGTCGAGCGTGGCGCGCAAGGAGCCGACCTCGGTCTCGGACTTCGCGCCCTTGGTCTTCTCGAGCGACAACAGGTCGGTCAGCTCGGCGATCTGGCGGTTGAGGCGCGTGAGCACGGTGTCGCGCCCCATTACCTCCTGCGACAGCACGAACTGCGCCACCGCGAAGATCGACAAGAGGAAGGTGATGGTCAAGAGCAGCGTCGAGAGCGCGTCGACGAAGCCCGGCCAATAGTTGATTTCCCGCGATAATCGGTGCGTGCGTCCCAGGGCCATCGCTTACTCCCTATCGGCGGGCTCGGAGGCCAGGCGATCGAGGAGGCGCTCCACCTTGCGCTCGCGCGAGGCCTGCGCCTCCACCCAATCGCGGATCATCTGCTGCTCGGAGCGCATATGCTTCACGAGGGCCTGGATGCCCTCGGCGAGATTGGCCATCGCCTGCGTGGTGGCCCGGCTCGAGCCTTCGGCGCCGACCAGCTGCTTCAGCTCGGCAAGCGCCGCGAACACGCCTTGCAGCGCGGCCGGCTCGCCGCCTTCCGGCTCGACCGAAATGCGAGGCGCGAGGCGATCCTCGACCTCGGCCGCGAAGCGCGCATGGGCGCGCCCGACCTGAAGATCGAGGAAGCCGAGCACCAGCGAGCCCGCGAGCCCGAACAGCGAGGCCGAGAAGGAGATGCCCATGCCGGCGAGCGGCGCGGCGAGCCCCGACTTCAGATCCTCGAATAGAGTGCCGGCCTCGCTGCCGGAGGTGCGCATCGACCCGATGACGCCGCCGATCGAGCGGACCGTATCGAGCAGGCCCCAGAAGGTGCCGAGCAGACCGAGGAATACGAGCAACCCGGCGAGGTAGCGCAGGATTTCCCGGCTCTCCTGGAGCCTCGCCTCGAAAGAATCGAGCAAGGCGCGCTGGTTGAGCGGGGTGAGCTTCCTGACCGTGCCGCTGAAGACGCCTTCGAGGGGCGTGAGCAGCTTGGGCTTGATGCGCGACGGCTTTGCGTCGGCGCGCAACCGGCTGTTCGCCCAGCGCACCTCGCGGCCGACCCGCCAGAGCGAATAGAAGGCCAGCACGATGCCGGCCAGGAGCGCGATGACGATCACCGCGTTCAGCACCGGGTTGGCGAGGAACGCCACGACGATGCGCTCCTGCAGGAAAGCGGCGGCGATCCCGCACAGGATCAGGAAGACGATGATACGCCCGACATAGTTTCCAGGGCGACTGAGCGGCACGACGGGCGCTGTCGGCGGCGTCGCGGGCCCTGAATCGACCATTTCGGAAGCTCCTTCGTGCTCAGCGCACCATGGGCGCGCCACTCGGCGCGATCAAGGGCAGAGGTCCTTTCGAATGACGGCTCACGCAACGGCGATGTCCCGGGGCCGAGGCCCGGTCGCGCCAATCCCGATCAACTCCGCTCGCTTCTGATCCGATCATGGCTCCAATCGGCAAAATATGCCAACCCTGCGACATTTTCACGGCAGGCCTCGGGCGCCTGCCGCGCCTATATGGTCGCGCTCGCTGCGCTCAGGCGGCTGCCTCGAGGATGGCCACGAGCTCGGCCTGCATCGCCTCGTTGCCGCAGACCACGTCGCGGCTGTCGACGAGGTTTCTCTTGCCGTCGAGCGCGCTGAATACGCCTCCGGCCTCGCGAACCAATACCGCCGCCGCGCCGAAGTCCCAGCTATGCAGGTCCCGCTCCCAGAAAGCGTCGAGCCGGCCGCAGGCCACATAGGCGATATCGAGCGCGGCCGCGCCTAGCCGTCTGGTGGCCGCGGCGCGCGCCATCACCGCGCTCAGCTCCTTCAGGAAATGCCGATGACCTCCCCGCCCAAGATGGGGCGTCGCCATGCCGATGAGAGTCTGGGCGAAATCGCGCCTGCCCGCCACCCTGATGCGGCGGTTGTTCATATAGGCGCCTTTGCCGCGCTCGGCGACGAACATCTCGTCCTTCCCCGGATCGTAGACCACGCCGGCGACGAAGTCTCCGTCGCGTTCGAGACCGATCGACACGCAAAACTGCGGAATGCCGTGCAGGAAATTGGTGGTGCCGTCGAGCGGGTCGACGTGCCAGCGATGCGCCCCGTCGGTGCCGGGGACGACGCCGCTCTCCTCCATGACGAGGCCATAGGTCGGGCGCGCCTTCACCAGCGCCTCGCGGATGATCTTCTCGGCGCGGCGATCGGCGGCCGAGACGAAGTCGCCCGGCCCCTTCATCGACACTTGCAGCGCCTCGACCTCGCCGAGGTCGCGCCTCAAGCTCTTGGCGGCCTTGAGGGCGGCATCGGTCATGACGGAAATGAAGGGCGAGCGGATCATGTCGAGGGGGCCAGGGAAAATGCGTGGGATGGGGATGGAGATCCACCTCCCGACAGGACCGTGGAGGATCGCTCCGCGGCTGTGTGCGCCGCCGAAGGGGAGCCCGTCAAGGAGAGTTGATGCCGAGCTGGAAGGCGCTCAACCGTTTCCGTACCAGACCCAACGCCTTCTGCCGCTGCTCGGGCGACAGATTGGCGGTGGCGGCGTTGAGCCAGGGGTCGTCGCGTCCGGCATGTTGGGCGAGCATGTTCCAGGCGGCGGCCTCGACGAGATCGGCCGCCACGCCCCGTCCCGTGACATAAAGGCGTGCGATGCGATTTTGGGCAATGGGGTTGCCGCGCGATGCCGACCGCAGGAACAGCTTGGCCGCCGCGGCTTCGTCCTTCGGCACGCCGTCGCCGTTGAACAGCATGATCGCGTATTCGATCTCGGCGGGCTCGTAGAGGTCGCGCGCGGCACGTCCCATCATTTGCGCGGCTGCCTCCCGATCGAGGGGCACCCTCTTGCCTTCGCGCAGCAGCGTCGCCAGCGCGTATTCCGCCTCCGACACGCCCGCCGCCGCGCCTTCGCGAAGCAGCCCGACCCCTCTCGCGTCTCCATCCGGCGTTCCCTCCGCGAGCGCCAGGAGGCCGAGATTATAGGCGGCGGAAGGTTGCCCGGCCTTGGCGGCCTCCTCGAGCAGCGCCTTGGCGCGCATCTTGTCCTTGGCGACGCCGCGTCCGTCGAGGGTCATCATCGCGAGCGCATAGGTGGCGTTGCGGTCGCCTCGCGCCGCCGCGAGCTCGAACCATTCCGCCGCCTTCTTCAGGTCCGGAGCGACGCTGAGCCCGCCCCCGGTGAGCTCGCCCAACAGCGCCATCGCGGCGGCATCGTTGTGGTCTTGCTCCACGCGCTTCGTCGCTTCGCTGAAGGCATCCCGATAGCGGCCGCGCTGATAGGCGCCGAAGGCGAGGTCGGGATCGTCGCCGCCCGCAGCGACAGCGCTCGAGGCGAACAGGAACGCCAGCAAAGGAAGAAGCAGCGCGCGCCACATCAAGCCATGGTCCTTTGGGCGAGGCGCTGGAGCGCTGCCTCGACGGCGCCGGCAGGGCCGCCGGCATGGGACCACGCCGCATCGGCGAGGGCGATGAACTCGGCGCCCGTCATTGCGAGGTCGTCGATCGCCTCGAGGTTCGGCGCGAAGGCGACGCAGGGCGTCTCGAATATTTCGGCCCACCAGGCGGCCCGTTCGATCACGCTCGCCGGCGCCGGAAGCGAGCCGTCGGGGCGCGCTTCACCGAACAAGACGTAATCCACGCCTTTTTCGGCGGCCGCCATCGCCTCGTCGCGCAGGCGCAGGCCGCCGCAGCCGATGATGCGGCCCTGGCCCTCCAGGAGATCGAGCGCGGCGTCGAGGCCGCTCAACCGCGAGAGATGAGCGCCATCGGCGCCGCCACGCGCCACGATCTGCGGGCGGTCGGCGAGAAGCAGGGCCGCCCCCTTCTCCTGGACCACAGGGGCGACGAGCTTGACGGCGTTCACCAGGCTGCGCTCATCGGCTTCGGCGAGCTCGAGCACCACGGCCGCGACATCGCCCGCGGCCAGCGCATCGCGCAGCGGGCCGATGAGAGCCGCAGCGTCGAGGACCCGCGGCGTGAACAGCATCAGGCGGGGGCGGTTATCGTCCATGCTCGGTCACGAGGCCTCCGTCGCGCATCGACGCAAACAAGATGATCCGGGGAGGAAATGCGTCCACCTATCCCACAGCCGGCACTCGACGCGTCATTCACTCACTCGCCGAGGATGGTGGCGAAAGCGCGGCTTACGCCGCCTTTTCGAGTTCCTTCTTCCATTGGCCGAGCGTCGCCAGGCCGTTCATCCTGGCACGGTGCGAGAAGGCCTTCTGCGCCGCGATGACGTTGCCGGCCTTGCCGGACCAGGCCTGTTGCGGAGCGTGCTGGAGCGCCCTTCCATAGCTGAAGCTCAGCTTCCACGGGAAGCCGCCGATCTTGTTCATGGCGTCGAGATGGGCGGTGGCGTCGAGATCGGATTGGCCGCCGGAGAGAAAGGCGATGCCGGGAACGGCGCAAGGCACGCAACGCTTGAGCACGCGGATCGTCGCCTCGGCAACCTCTCCGACGCTCGCCGGCTTCGAGGATTTCTTGCCGGGGACGACCATGTTCGGCTTGAGCACCGTGCCTTCGAGGATGACGCGGGCGTAGAAGAGCTGCTGATAGACCTCCTTCAGCGCCCATTCGGTCACGCGCTCGCAAGTCGCGATGTCGTGGCCGCCATCCATCAGCACCTCCGGCTCGACGATCGGCACGATGTCGGCCTCCTGGCAGAGCGCGGCGTAGCGCGCCAATGCGTGGGCATTGGAAAGGACGCAGCCGTGGCTCGGCTTGCCTTCGCCGATATCGATCACGGCGCGCCATTTCGCGAAGCGCGCGCCGAGCTTGTGGTAGTCCTTCAGCCGGCCTGCGAGACCATCGAGGCCTTCGGTCACGGTCTCGCCGGGGCAGAAGGGCAAGGGCTTCGCGCCCGTATCGACCTTGATGCCGGGGATCGCGCCGGCCCCTTCGATCAGCTTGATGAGGGGCGTACCGTCCTTCGCCTTCTGGCGGATGGTCTCGTCGAAGAGGATGACGCCGGAGACGTGCTGCTTCATCGCCTGCGTCGAGCGGAACAGCAATTCGCGGTAATCGCGCCGATTATCCTCGGTATTGGCGACGCCGATGGCCTCGAAGCGTTTCTGGATGGTGCCCGAGGATTCGTCCGCCGCGAGGATACCCTTGCCCGGCACGACCATGCTCTGCGCGACCTTGGTCAATTGATCGAGGTTCATTGGTTTTCTCCCGTCGGTAAGCGAGGCGGCAAGCTGTCTTCGATCATGCCGTCCGCGATCATTTTCGAGCCGGTCGCCTCGACTGGCGCCACAGCCTCGTTGAAGCTAGCCGTCTCGCGTCTTGCGCAACGCCTCTACTCCAGGCAGGGTCTTGCCCTCAAGCCATTCGAGGAAGGCACCGCCCGCGGTCGAGACATAGGTGAGCTTGTCCGCGACGCCAGCCTGATTGAGCGCGGCGACCGTGTCGCCGCCCCCGCCGACCGAGACGAGCTTGCCGGATACGGTCAAGGCCGCGGCCTCGCGGGCGATCGCGAGCGTGCCCTTATCGAAAGGGGCAAGCTCGAAGGCGCCGACCGGGCCGTTCCAGACGAGGGTCGCCGTCTCGCCGAGCTTGCGCTTGATCGCCGCGACCGAATCAGGCCCGATATCGAGGATCATCTCGGCCGCCCCGATATCGGTGAGCGCCGCGACGCGGTGCTGCGCTTGCGCCTTGAATTCGGCCGCGACCACGACGTCGGTCGGCAGCATGATCTCGCAGCCTAGAGCCTTGGCCTTGGCCTCGATGTCGCGCGCCGTCGGCGCGAGGTCCTTCTCGCAAAGCGATCGGCCGACCGCGATGCCGCGCGCGGCGAGAAAAGTGTTGGCCATGCCGCCGCCGATGATCAGCGTCCGCACCTTGGCGGCGAGATTGCCGAGGAGCTCGAGCTTGGTCGAGACCTTGGCGCCTCCGACGATGGCCGCGACCGGGCGCTTCGGCCGTTCGAGCGCTTTCTCCAGAGCCTCGAGCTCGGCCTGCATCGAGCGACCCGCATAGGCGGGCAACAGATGCGCAAGGCCTTCGGTCGAGGCATGGGCGCGATGGGCGGCGGAGAAGGCGTCATTGACATAGGCATCGCCGTTCACCGCCAGCGCCTCGGCGAAGGCGGTGTCGTTCTTCTCTTCGCCGGCATGGAAGCGCGTGTTTTCCAGAAGCAGTACGCCTCCCGCCTTCAAGGCCGCGACAGCCGAAGCCGCCGGCTCGCCGACGCAATCGGCCGCGAAGGCGACCGGTTCTCCCAACGCTTGCCGCAAGGCCGCGGCGAGCGGCCGCAAGCTCTGCTTCGGATCGGGCTTGCCTTTCGGACGGCCGAAATGGGAGAGCAGCACCAGCCTGCCGCCCTTCGCGGCGAGCTCGCGGATGGTCGGCAAGACGCGCTCGATGCGGGTCGCGTCCGTGACCTCTCCGGCCTCCATCGGCACGTTCAGATCGACCCGCAGAAGGATGCGCTTGTGCGTCGGATCGAGCTCGTCGAGCGTGCGGAACGACGTCATCGCGGCGGCAAGAATCCCGTAATGCCGTATTTCTGCAGCGCGAGCACGGCCGCCGCCCCGATCAGGGCCGCGAGCAGCCCCACGGTGAAGACGGACAGGACGCCGGGGAGGCGGCGCACCCGCCCTTCGAGCGCGTTGACGTCGGCGGTCCGGGCGAGGCCGCCGAATTTGTTCAGCGCGTCCTGGAAGGTGGTCTCGACGCGCAGGAGCAGCGCTTCGCTGCGCGCGAACTTCTCTTCGATGCGCGCCAGTTTTTCCTCGAGGCGCGAGAGCTGGTCGAGCCCGCCGCGTTCCGAGAGCGGCACCCCGCTCGAATGTGCCGGGGCCGGTTCGGCAGGGGGCGGCGGAAAGAAGGTCGGAACCGCCCGCTCGGCCGGCGCTCCGAGGGAGGGTTCGCGTTTACCGATGTCTGTCATGTGCATAACCTCGATGGATCGAACACGGTCGGCCCCTGTCGCATGCTGCTTCAGAACAGTTTTCCCATCGCAACCGCGGTATCGGCCATGCGGTTCGAGAAGCCCCATTCATTGTCATACCAGGAGAGCACGCGCACGAAAGTGCCGTCGATCACCCTGGTCTGGTCCATGTGGAAAGTCGCGGAATGCGGGTCGTGGTTGAAATCCATCGAGACATTGTGGGCGGTCGTATAGTTCAAGACGCCCTTCAGCTCCTGCTCGGCGGCCCGCTTCATGGCGGCATTCACCTCTTCGGCCGAGGTCCGGCGGGAGGCCACGATCTTCAGGTCGATGAGCGAGACATTCGGGGTCGGCACGCGGATGGAGCTGCCGTCGAGCTTTCCCTTGAGCTCCGGCAGCACGAGGCCGATCGCCTTGGCGGCGCCCGTCGAGGTCGGTATCTGCGACATGGCGGCGGCGCGGGCCCGATAGAGATCCTTGTGCATGGTGTCGAGGGTCGGCTGATCGCCCGTATAGGAATGCACGGTCGTCATGAAGCCGCGCTCGATGCCGATGCTGTCGTTCAACACCTTGGCGACCGGGGCCAGGCAATTCGTGGTGCAGGAGCCGTTCGAGACGACGAGATGGCCCTTGGTCAGCTTGTCGTGGTTGACGCCGAAGACCACCGTCAAATCCGCGCCGTCCGCCGGCGCCGAAACCAGCACCCGCTTGGCGCCGGCCTCGAGATGCGCCATTGCCTTGTCCTTCGTGGTGAAGATGCCGGTGCATTCGAGCGCGATGTCGATGCCCAGCGCCTTGTGGGGCAATTCCGCCGGGTTCTTTAGCGCCGTGACCTTGATCTTGCCTTGACCGATGTCGATGCTGTCGCCCGAAACCGTCACCTCATGGGGGAAGCGGCCATGCACGGAATCGTAGCGCAACAGATGGGCGTTGGTTTCGACCGGGCCGAGATCGTTGACGGCGACCACCTCGATATCCTTTCGGCCGGACTCCACGATGGCGCGCAAGATATTGCGGCCGATGCGTCCAAAGCCATTGATTGCGACCTTGACGGTCATGGATGGGTCCCTCTCTCCTGAAACTGTGCGAAGCGGGCATAGCCCATGGTGGCGCGGCGGTCACCGTGAAGTTTCGAGCTTCCTTAAGGCGCAATCGGCGACCTTCTCGGCCGTAATGCCGAAATGCGCGTAGACATCCTTGTATTTTCCGCTCGCCCCGAAGCCTTGCATGCCGATGAAGCCGCCATCGGCGCCGATGAGGGCATCCCAGCCCTGCCGCACGCCGGCCTCGACCGCGACGCGCACCGGCGCCTCGCCGATGACCCGGCCGCGCGCCGCGGCGTCACGCCCCAGGAACAGCTCGAAGCAGGGCACCGATACGACGCGCACCGCATGGCCTCTTGCCGCGAGGAGGCCGCGCGCCTCCAGGGCGATCTCGATCTCGGAGCCGGAGGCGAACAGGCTGATCTCGGCCTTGCCCTCGGCTGGCGCGATCTCGTAGGCGCCTTGGGCGCAGAGGTTTTCCTTAGCCGAACCGGCACGGGCCGGCTTGAGGTTCTGGCGGGTCAGCGCGAGCAGCACCGGGCCATCCTTGCGGCCAAGCGCGATCTGCCAGCATTCGGCCGTCTCGATGGCGTCGGCCGGCCGCAGCACCAGGAGATTGGGCATGGCGCGCAGCGCCGCAAGATGCTCGACCGGCTGGTGCGTCGGTCCATCCTCGCCAAGCCCGATGGAATCATGGGTGAAGACATAGATCGCCTGCGCATGCGAGAGCGCCGCGATGCGGATCGAGGGGCGGCAATAGTCGGAGAAGACCAGGAAAGTGCCCCCGGCCGGAATGATGCCGCCATGCAGCGACAGGCCGTTCATCGCAGCGACCATGCCGTGCTCGCGGATGCCGTAATGCATGTAGCGGCCGGAGAAATCCCGCGGCGTGATATCGCGGAGCGGCTTCACCTTGGTGTTGTTCGAGGGCGTCAGATCCGCAGAGCCGATCACGAGCTCGGGCACGTGCTGGATGATCGCCTCGAGCGTCGCCTCGCTCGATTTGCGTGTCGCGACCACCGGCTTCTCGGCCGCGAATTTCCGCTTCAGCTGGTCGAGAGCCTCATCGAGCGCGGGCAGGGGCTTCTTGGTCAGGCGGCGCTCGAATTCGCCGCGCTTGCCGGCATCGGCGGCGGCGAGGCGCTTCTCCCAGGCCTCGCGGGCGCCGGCGCCGCGCGCCCCGACCTTGCGCCAGGCATCGAGAATGTCGGCCGGCACCTCGAAGGGCGGGGAAGTCCAGCCCAGATTCGTCTTGGCGCCGGCTGCCTCCTCGGGACCGAGCGGCTCGCCATGCGCCTTGCTGGTGCCGGCCTTGGTCGGCGCGCCATAGCCGATGATGGTCCTGCAGGCGATCATGGTGGGGCGGTCGGATTTCCGGGCCGCCTCCACCGCCTTGGCGACGGCGTCGCCGTCGAGGCCGTCGACATGGGAGGCGTTCCAGCCGCAGGCCTTGAAGCGCGCCACCTGATCGACCGAGTCGGACAGCGAGGTCGGGCCGTCGATCGAGATGCTGTTATCGTCGTAGAGCACGATCAGCTTGTGGAGCTTGAGATGGCCCGCCAGCGCGATCGCCTCTTGCGAGATGCCCTCCATGAGATCGCCGTCCGAGCACAGCACATAGGTGTGGTGGTCGACGAGGTCGTCGCCGAACTCCGATGCCATGATGCGCTCGGCGAGCGCGAAGCCGACCGAGGTGGCGATGCCCTGGCCGAGCGGGCCCGTCGTGGTCTCGACGCCGGCGAGCCCATGACCATATTCGGGATGCCCCGGCGTCTTCGAGCCGACCTGCCGGAAGTGCTTCAGATCGTCGATCGAGATGTCCGGGTAGCCGGTGAGGTAGAGCAATGAATAGAGCAGCATCGAGCCGTGCCCGGCGGACAGGATGAACCTGTCCCGGTCGGGCCAGCGGGGAGCGCTCGCGTCGAATTTCAGGAAGCGGGTGAAGAGCGTGGTGACGATCTCGGCGCAGCCCATCGGCAGTCCCGGATGGCCGGATTTCGCCGCCTCCACGCCGTCGATCGAAAGCGCCCGAATGGCATTCGCCATGCCCTTGTGCAGATCGTCAGATGTCATGATGAAGGACCGGACCCGATAAGGCTTGCCTGATAACACCTCGTCGAAGCGAGTCAAACCCGCGCGCGGCCGAACATTGACGAAACGCTCATGCACTGCCTAAGGTTGCGGGCGCATCACGCGAAAGACATTCGCGATTCGCCCCGCCGAGAATTCGACCGCACTCGCGGCGGAGCGAGCCTTATGCGGGGAGTCCATCAAGCCCATGACGGTGGCCGAAGCGCAGCTTCTCGACCGGGCCTTCCAACGGCTCATCGCCGCCCTCGATCGCTTGGAGCTCGCGGCGACGGCGAGGCTCGATTCCGAGCCCGGCCTCGAGCCGCTGGAAACCGAGCTCGCCGTCATGCGCGACGATCGCTCGCGGCTCGCCGTCGAGCTCGATTGGGCGCTCGCCCGCAACGCGACCTTGGAGCACACCACGCGCGAGGTGTCGGCGCGCGTGGCGCGCGCCATCGCCGGCGTCGAGGCGGTGTTGGGCGGGGCGCTGCCGCCCGAGCATGAACCGCAGGGCGAGGGCAGGTGACCCAGGTTTCCGTGACCATTGCGGGGCGCTCCTACCGCATGGCCTGCGAAGTGGGCGAGGAAGCTCGTCTCGAGGCGCTGGCCAAGGCCTATGACGCCAAGATCGCCGAGATGCGCCAGGCCTTCGGGGAGATCGGCGATATGCGGCTGCAAGTGATGGCGGCGCTGACTTTGGCCGATGAGCTGTCGGAGCTGCGCGAGCGCGTGGCCGCGCTCGAAGCGGACCGGGATCGCGCCGGCGAAGCGGGCGCGCAGCGTAATGCGCAGGACGAGGCGATGCGCCGCGGCCTCGCCGCCAAGCTCAACGCCGCCGCAGAGCGGATCGAACGCCTGTCGGCGACGCTCGCCTCGAAGCCGAGGTGAGGAGGATCAGCCGGCCTCGTGGGCATCTTTGACCAACCGCCCCGGAGCGACTATATGCCCGGCTTCAACTCCGCGGGAGACGGGCCGGCGCGCCAAGCCGGGTTTCAGCCGTCGCGACCGCGGCCTGCAACCTGAACGCATCCCCGCCCAAGGCAGGGCGGAGCGTTCCATTGGAGCAGTGGCATGGCGAAGAAGATCGCAGGCTACATCAAGCTGCAAGTGCCGGCGGGCGCGGCCAATCCGTCCCCGCCGATCGGCCCCGCGCTCGGCCAGCGCGGCCTGAACATCATGGAATTCTGCAAGGCCTTCAACGCCAAGACCGCGCAGATGGAGAAGGGCACCCCGATCCCGGTGGTGATCACGGCCTTTCAGGACCGCTCCTTCACCTTCGAGATGAAGCTGCCGCCGATGTCCTTCTATCTGAAGAAGGCGGCGAAGGTTCAAGGCGGCTCCAAGACGCCGGGCCGCGGCTCGGCCGGCCAGGTGACGAAGGCGCAAGTCCGGGAGATCGCGCAGGCGAAGCTGCCCGACTTGAATTGCGACAACGTGGAATCGGCAATGGCCATGGTCGAGGGCTCGGCCCGCTCCATGGGCCTCGAAGTGGTGGGGTGAGGAGATGAGCACTGGAAAGCGCCTCAAGGCCGCGGTCGAAGGCATCGACCGCGCCAAGCTCTATCCGCTCAACGAGGCGGTGAAGCTCGTCAAGGAGCGCGCCAAGGCGAAATTCGACGAGACGGTCGAGATCGCCATGAATCTCGGCGTCGATCCGCGCCATGCGGACCAGATGGTGCGCGGCGTCTGCCAGTTGCCAAACGGCTCCGGTCGCTCGGTGCGTGTCGCCGTGTTCGCGCGGGCCGGCAAGGCGGAGGAGGCGAAGGCCGCCGGCGCCGACATCGTCGGCGCCGAGGATCTGGTCGAGAAGATCAATGCCGGCGAGATCAACTTCGATCGCTGCATTGCGACGCCCGACCTGATGCCGCTCGTCGGCCGGCTCGGCAAGGTGCTGGGGCCGCGCGGCCTGATGCCCAATCCGAAGGTCGGCACGGTGACGCCTGATGTCGCCGGCGCGGTGCGCGCCGCCAAAGGCGGGGCGGTCGAGTTCCGCGTCGAGAAGGCCGGCATCGTGCATGGCGGCGTCGGCAAGGCCTCGTTCGAGGCCGATAAGCTCGCCCAGAACATCCGCGCCTTCGCGGATGCCGTCGCCAAGGCGAAGCCGACCGGCGCCAAGGGCCACTACATCCAGCGCATCGCCATCTCCTCGACCATGGGGCCGGGCGTGAAGATCGACCTTTCGACCGTCATGGGAGCGGGGGCGTAAGCCTCTCCGAACCCTTTCCCCTCGCGGGAGAAGGTGAACCCGACTTGGGTGGGAGAGGGTTGGTCGCGAGCTCACTCATGCTGCCCTCTTCCACCACCGCCTGGGTGCTGACCGACGGCAAGGCCGGCGATACGGCGATCTGCTTCGGCGTGGTCGAGGCGCTCGGCCTCGAACCCAAACTGCATAAAGTCGCGCCGCGCGCGCCTTGGAGCTGGGCGACGCCCTTCGGGCCGATCGACCCGCAAGAGGCGCCTTCGCGGCCCGGAAGCCCGATCGCCCCGCCTTATCCCGACCTCATCGTCGCCTCTGGACGGCGCGCCGTCCCCTATCTGCGCTGCATTCGGGCCGAGACGTGGGGCCGGACCTTCACGGCCTTCATGAAGGACCCCTATACGGGATCTCGTACCGCCGATATCATCTGGGTGCCCGAGCATGACACGCTCGCCGGGCCCAATGTCATCAAGACGCCGCTGACCCCGCATCGCGTGACGCGGGCGAGGCTTGCCGCGGCCCGCGGCGTGCCGCCCGGAGTCCTGGCGCGGCTGGCGCCTCCGCGCGCCGCCGTGCTGATCGGCGGCAACAGCGTCAATCATCGCTTCACCGCTGCCGATATCGCTGCCCTTTCGGAGCGGCTGGATCGGTTGGCGCGGTCGGGCGTCTCGCTGATGGGCACGCTGTCGCGCCGCACGCCGCCCGCCTTGCGCGATGCGATCGCGGTCGTGATCGCGCGGCACGGGGGTTATCTCTGGGATGGAGAAGGCGAAAACCCCTTCATCGCGCTCCTGGCGCTCGCCGACACGCTGGTGGCGACGGCCGATTCGGTCGGCATGGTCGGGGAGGCGGCCGCGACCGGGCGCCCGGTGCTGGTATTCGAGCCGAGCGGTGGCCACCGCAAGATCACACGCTACCTCGACGACCTGCGCCGGCGCGGAATTGTCCATAACTTTACGGGGCATCTTGCGGGAATGCCCTATGAACCCCTAGATTCGACGTTTGCGGTCGCTTCCCGTATTGCGGAGGCGTTTCGCCGGCATCGCAACGCGGGCTGAGCATCGTAGGGCGGCCGGCGCGGCGTTGCGAAGGCGCGCCGATCGCCAAAGGGAAAGACTGTGCCGCACCACTCCTCGTCTCCGTTGCACACGTCCTTGTTGATCCTCGGCTCCGGTCCCGCCGGATACACGGCCGCGATCTACGGCGCGCGCGCGCTCCTGAACCCGATCCTGGTCTCGGGCGTCCAGGAGGGCGGCCAGCTCACCATCACCACGGATGTCGAGAATTATCCGGGTTTCGCCGATGTGATCCAGGGGCCGTGGCTCATGGAGCAGATGCGGCTGCAGGCTGGCCATGTCGGAGCGCGGCTCGTCTCCGATCAGATCGTCTCGGCGGATCTGCGCGTGCGGCCTTTTCGCCTGAAAGGCGATTCCGACGACATCTACACGGCCGATGCGCTCGTCATCGCGACCGGCGCTCAGGCGAAATGGCTCGGCTTGCCTTCGGAAGAGCGCTTCAAGGGCTTCGGCGTATCGGCATGCGCCACTTGTGACGGCTTCTTCTTCCGCGGCAAGGCGGTCGTGGTCGTGGGCGGCGGCAATACGGCGGTCGAGGAGGCGCTGTATCTGTCGAACATCGCCTCCAAGGTGACGCTGGTGCATCGCCGCGACGCCTTGCGGGCCGAACGCATCCTGCAGGAGCGCCTGTTCAGCCGCCCCAATGTCGAGGTGATCTGGGACCATGCGCTGGACGAGATCGTCGGCGGGACGCAGCCGCCTGCGGTCACGGGGGTGTCGCTTCGCCAAACCCGCAGTGGCGCGAGGACCGAGCTGAAGGCCGACGGCGTCTTCATCGCCATCGGCCATGTGCCCGCTGTCGAATTATTCAAGGATCAACTGCGGATGACGGCTTCCGGCTATATCGCTACGGAACCCGGTTCGACGGCAACCAGCATTCCGGGCGTCTTCGCCGCCGGGGACGTGACGGATGAACGCTATCGGCAGGCGGTGACGGCGGCCGGTCTCGGCTGCATGGCCGCGCTCGATGCCGAGAAGTGGCTCATGGCGACGCAACAACAAAGAGCGGCGGCTGAGTAGCTGTCGCCGAGATCGAGGGGCGACCAGGAGTGGATTGGGATCGATTGCGGATATTCTGCGCGGCCGCCGAGGTCGGCAGCTTCACCCATGCGGGCGACATGCTGGAGCTCAGCCAGTCGGCCGTGAGCCGGCAGATCGCCGCGCTCGAGGAGGAGGTCGGCGTGCCGCTCTTTCACCGGCATGCGCGCGGCCTCATCCTGACCGAGCCGGGCGAGACCTTGTTTCGCACCGCGCTCGAGATGAAGCTGAAGATCGAGACGGCGCGAGCCCGCCTGGTCGACACGCGCGAGAAGCCGAACGGCCAGTTGCGCATCACCACGACGATCGGGCTCGGCACCTATTGGCTGACGCCGCGTCTCGGCGAGTTCCTCGACGCCTTTCCCGAGATCAGGGTCGAGCTTCTGCTCATCGACGAGGAGCTCGACCTCGCGATGCGTCAGGCCGATGTGGCGATCAGGTTGCGCCTGCCGGTGCAGTCGGACCTCGTGCAGCGGCGCTTGTTCACGGTGCATTTCCATGCCTATGCGTCGGCCGACTATGTGAAGCGGCGCGGCGCCCCGAAAGTGGCGGAAGATCTCGACAACCATCGCATCGTGGCCTTCGGCGGGTCCGGCCCGTCCTATCTCCTCGAGACCAGCGTGTTGCCGACGCTCGGACGCGAACCTCGCCAGCCACGCTTCACCGCGCTCACGGTGAGCAATGTCTCGAGCGTCAAGAGGGCGGTGGAAAGCGGCTTCGGGGTCGGCATCCTGCCGGACTACATCGTCGACCAGACCTCGAATCTCGTGCGCGTGCTCACCGAAAGCGAGATGCCCTCGCTCGACACCTATTTCGTCTATCCGGAGGAGTTGCGGAACGTCGCGCGCATCCAGGTCTTCCGCGACTTCATGATCCAGAAGGCGCAGCGCTGGTCGCATTAGGACCGCCACTGCGATTCCGTTTGAAGCCGTCACGCTCCAGTCAGGCGAAATCGGGCTCGACTGTCGCCTTGCGCTCGAGCCAGGCCGGCGTCGGCAGCCCCTTGGAGCGCAGGAACGCCGGGTTGAAGAGCTTCGACTGGTAACGGTTGCCGTAGTCGGCGAGCACGGTCACGATGGTGTGCTTGGGACCGAGCTGCTTTGCCAGGCGGATGGCCCCGGCGACATTGATGCCCGAGGAGCCGCCGAGGCACAGGCCCTCGTGCTCGAGCAGGTCGAAGATGATGGGCAAGGCTTCTTCGTCCGGGATCTGGAAGGCGACATCGACCGGCATGCCCTCGACATTCTTGGTGATGCGCCCTTGGCCGATGCCCTCGGTGATCGAGGAGCCCGAAGCTTTCAGCTCGCCGGTCGTATAATAGCTGTAGAGCGCCGCGCCCATCGGGTCGGCGAGGCCGATGGCGATGGTCTTGTTGCGCTCCTTCAGGGCGATACCGACGCCGGCCAAGGTGCCGCCGGTGCCGACGGCGCAGATGAAGCCGTCGAGCTTGCCGCCGGTCTGCTCCCAGATTTCCGGGCCGGTCGTCTCGATATGCCCTTGGCGGTTGGCGACATTGTCGAACTGGTTCGCCCAGACGGCGCCGTTCGGTTCGCTCTTGGCGAGCTTTTCGGCGACGCGGCCTGAAACCTTCACGTAGTTGTTCGGGTTGGCGTAGCCGACCGCGGGCACCTCGATCAATTCGGCGCCTGCGAGCCGCAACATGTCCTTCTTCTCTTGCGATTGCGTGTCGGGGATGACGATGACGCAGCGCAGGCCGAGGGCATTGCCGACGAGGGCAAGCCCGATGCCGGTATTGCCGGCGGTGCCCTCCACCACGACGCCGCCAGGCTTGAGCGCGCCCCGCGCCATGGCGTCCTTGATGATGAACAGAGCTGCCCGGTCCTTCACCGATTGGCCGGGGTTCATGAATTCGGCCTTGCCAAGGATGGTGCAGCCGGTCGCCTCGGAGGCGCGCCTGAGCTTGATCAGCGGCGTGTTGCCGATGGCTTCGAGGACGTTTTGGCGGATGGTCATGCGGCTTCGCCCCTTATGTCGATGCCAAAACCACTAGCGCCTTGGCACGGTGTGTCGAGTCCCGGTCCCTCCGGCTATTTTTCGGCGATAGCCGCAGCGCCTCTTGCGAAGGCGCTCGAGCCCGGCCGGGGCCTTGTCGTCGCGAGAGCCTCAAGCCTGATCGAAATCCAGTTTCACCTCCGGTGAGGTCGGTCGCGACTGGCAGGCTAGAATGAAGCCCTTCTCCATCTCCCAAGGCTCGAGCGAATAATTCTGCACCATTTTCACCGTGCCCGAGACCAGCATGGCGCGGCAGGTGCAGCACATGCCGCCCTTGCAGGAGAATGGCAGCTCGAGACCCGCCCGCAGCCCCGCATCGACGATGCCTTCGCCGGCGGCGACCGGAAACTCATGTGTCGCCCCGTCCAGCGTCACGGTCGCCGTCGCGATCGCGGCCTGTGCGCCGCGTTCGCGCGCGGCGTCGTCGGGCCGCGATCCCGCAAACGGCGCCGACGGCGAGGCCGGCGTGAAAAGCTCGACATGGACGCGTTCGGCCGGCACGCCGAGCCGTGCCAGCGCCGCCTGCGCGGCCTCGATCACGCCCTGCGGCCCGCAGAGCAAGGCATGGTCGATCTCTTGCGTCGGCAGGCTCGAGCGCACCAAGGTCGCGATCTTCTCCGCGTCGAGCCGGCCATTGAGCAAGGCGACATCCTGCGCTTCCCGCGAGAGGACATGATGCACCGTGAGCCGGCCGAGATGACGGTCCTTCAGATCATCGAGCGCATCCTTGAAGATGATGTCGCGCGAAGAGCGGTTGCCGTAGATCAGCACGAAGCGGCTCTCCGGCTCGCGGCACAGCACCGATTTGATGTGCGACATCAACGGCGTGATGCCCGAGCCACAGGCTATGCCGAGATAGACGCGCGCGGCTCGCGGGTCGAGCGGCGTCGTGAAGCGGCCCATGGGCGTCATCACGTCGACGGCATCGCCAGGCTTGATGGCGCGATTGGCGTAGCTCGAGAAAAGACCGCCTTCGACCTCCTTGACGGCTACTCTCAGCTCACCATCGCCTGAGCCCGAGCAGATCGAATAGGGACGCCTTACATCCTCGCCGGCGATCGTTGCGCGCAACGTCAGATATTGGCCCGGCTCGAAGGCATAGGCAGCGGCGAGATCCTTCGGCACCGCAAAGGCGATGGACACCGCGTCTCGTGTCTCCCGGCGCAGATCGGCAACCGTCAGGCGGTGGAAATGCGGCGTCGTCACTGGCGGTTCAGATGCATTTGAAATGGTCGAACGGCTCGCGGCAGGCCTTGCAGCGCCACAAGGCCTTGCAGGCGGTCGACCCGAATTCCGAAATCCGCTCGACGTCTTCGGAGGCGCAGCGCGGGCAGGCGAGGGCCTCTTGGCGAAACAATGCGGCACGCGAGGAGGCGGCGGGAGGGGCGATGCCGTAGGCGCGCAGCTTCTCGCGCCCTGCGGCGCTCATCCAGTCGGTGGTCCAGGCCGGCGAGAGCACGGTCGTGATCTTGCGATCGGAGAAACCTGCCTTCTCGAGGGCGAGATCCGCCTCGACGGCGATCATATGCATCGCCGGGCAAGCCGAATAGGTTGGCGTGATCACGGCCTCGACCGCGTCGCCGTCGATCCGCAGGTCGCGCAGGATGCCGAGGTCCTCGATCGTCAGGACCGGAATCTCGGGGTCCACGACCTTGGCGAGCGCCGCGTAGGCGCGCTCGCGCAGCTCTTGCGCGTTTGGCCGGGTCGCCGGCCCGGTGCCGATCCGGGCGCTTTCTTGGTCTTGCTTCATGGTCACCATGTCGCGCCCGGATAGGCCCTTTGCAAGTATTGCAGCTCGGCCAGCACATGGCCGAGATGCTCCGAGTGCCGGCCTTGCCGCCCGCCGGTCTGCATCCAACCGTCGCGGGGCCGCGCCAGCGTCGCTTCGCCGAGGATATGATCGAGCGTCGAATCGAAGGCCGCGCTCAGCGTCGCGGGATCGGCCGCGACGCCGGATGCGATCAGCTCGCGCTCGATCTCGTCGGTCTCGAACAGCTCGCCCGTATAGGGCCAAAGCTCCTCGAGCGCGTCCCGCATGCGCCGATGGCTCTCGGAGGTGCCGTCGCCGAGCCGCACGGTCCAGTCGCCGCAATGGCGCAGATGATACGCGACCTCCTTGACGGCTTTCGCCGCCACCGCGGCGAGTTGGGCATCGGCCGAGAGCGTCATCGCCTGCCAATAAGGGTGCATGAAGGCCGAAAGCAGCAATTGGCGCAGGATGGTGGCGGCGAAATCGCCGTTCGGTCGTTCGACCATGAGCAGGTTGCGGTAGGAGGCGACGTCGCGCAGATAGGCGAGCGCGTCTTCGTCCCGCCCCTTGGCCTCGACCTCTCCGGCATAGGCGTAGAGGGCGCGCGCTTGGCCGATGAGGTCGAGAGCCATATTGGCGAGCGCCAATTCCTCCTCCAGCACCGGCGCATGGCCGCACCATTCGGACAGGCGATGCCCGTTGATCAGCGCCGTGTCGGCGAGCCGTAGCGTGTAGAGGAAGAGGGGTTTATCGGCCACGAGCTCGCATCACGGATCTTGCAGATTCGCCAGATTGCGCTGCGCCTGTGCGGGCACCTTCGGTTCCTCGTCTTGCCGCACCCTGCCGATTTCATCCCTGAACCATCTCTCGAAATCGCGCGGCCTGTCGCCGAACAGGGTTTCGGCGATCTTGACCGCCTTGTCCAACAGGCGCCGGTGGCGCTTCCCCAACACCTCCTCGAGCTTGATGAGGTCTCCGGCGGAAATATCGGCGCGCGTGCGCACGAAATCACGCAAGACTTCGAGATCGTGGCACAAGCCGAGCCGATCGCGCAGGCGCTTCACGGTGGCGTGCCGTTTGGCGATCTTGCCTTTCGCGTCGGCGGCGAAGAAGGCGAGATGGTTCTGATGGTCGACGGCCACCTTGCGCAACGGATGCAGCGCCGCCTCCTGGCCCCGTGCCAGCTCGGTCGCCCGGCGTCGCGCCCGACGATAGGTCCTCACGGTCTGCCTGCGCAGATCGGCGAGGTCGCCACGTACCGGCCGGCCGCGCCAGATGGCGCCGAGCCTCACGATCCGATCGCGATCGCTGCGCCGCGAGCTGCGGTCGAGCGTCGCGCAGACGACGCGGTGATGCGAAGACAGGACGGGCTCGATGCGGCAGGCCGCCTCGCCCAGATCCTCGCTGAGGGAGCTCAGCGTCTTCAGCATCACGGCCGCGTCGCGGCTGAGACCCAGGCTGCGGCGCAAATCCCCGGTGATCTCGCGCGTCTCGTCGGCGAGTGCGGCGCTCGAATCCGGGGCGAGGAGCAGGAGCGAGCGCAGCCGCTTCAGCTCGCGGCGCGATTTGTGCACCACCGGTTCGGTCAGGCGTCCGGCCTGCATGGCGTTGGCGATGCCGGAGAGGGTGCGCGGAATCTCGGCCGCCCAGGCGGCGAGCCAGGGATCACCAGGCGCCTTAGGCATCGCGACAAGCATGACGTGACATTAGCGGACTACGCGGCGACGCGCGAGATGGGGAGGGCGAATGGCGAATGGCGAATAGGGGCATCATCCGGTCCGTGCCACTATTCGCCATTCGCCACTTGACCCGCCCCGCACGCGGCCGAATAAGGGTGTCGCGAACCGCGCGGAATCTCATGAACTCACCCTTGGATCATAAGAAGCTCGTCAAGAGCGCGACCGGCGACTGGGAAATCGTCGTCGGCATGGAGATCCATGCGCAGGTGACGAGCGCGGCGAAGCTGTTTTCCGGCGCCTCGACCGAGTTCGGCGGCGAGCCCAACTCGCACGTCTCCTTCATCGATGCGGCGATGCCCGGAATGTTGCCCGTGATCAACGAGGAATGCGTGCGCCAGGCGATCCGCACCGGACTCGGCCTGAAGGCCAAGATCAACCATCGCAGCGTCTTCGATCGGAAGAACTATTTCTATCCCGATCTGCCGCAGGGCTACCAGATCAGCCAATACAAGTCGCCGATCGTCGGGGAAGGCGAAGTGGTCGTCGACATGGCCGATGGCGCACGCTTCACGGTCGGGATCGAGCGGCTGCATCTCGAGCAGGACGCCGGCAAGTCGCTGCACGACCAGCACGCGACCATGAGCCTCGTGGACCTCAACCGCTCCGGCGTCGCGCTCATGGAGATCGTGTCGAAGCCCGATCTGCGCTCGGCTGACGAGGCCAAGGCCTATGTGACCAAGCTGCGCACGATTCTGCGCTATCTCGGCACCTGCGACGGCGACATGGAGAAGGGCAATCTGCGCGCCGACGTGAATGTCTCGGTGCGCCGGCCGGGAGAGCCGCTCGGCACGCGCTGCGAGATCAAGAACGTGAACTCCATCCGCTTCATCGGCCAGGCGATCGAGGCCGAGGCGCGCCGCCAGATCGGCATCATCGAGGATGGCGGCTCGATCGCCCAGGAAACGCGCCTGTTCGACGCAGGCAAGGGCGAGACGCGGTCCATGCGCTCGAAGGAAGAAGCGCATGATTACCGCTATTTCCCCGATCCCGATCTCTTGCCGCTCGAATTCGACCAGGCCTATGTGGACGCGCTCGCCGCTCATCTGCCGGAGCTGCCGGACGCCAAGCACGCCCGCTTCGTCGCCGATTACGGACTATCGGCCTATGACGCCTCGGTGCTGGTGGCGGAGCGGGCGAGCGCCGATTATTTCGAGGCGGTCGCCAAGGGGCGCGACGGCAAGGCCGCGGCGAATTGGGTGATCAACGAATTATTCGGCCGCCTCAACAAGGAGGGCAAGGACATCGAGGCCTCGCCCATCTCGGCGGGGCAGCTCGGCACCGTTATCGACCTCATCGCCGAAGAAGTGATCTCCGGCAAGATCGCCAAGGACCTGTTCGAGATCGTCTGGAGCGAAGGCGGCGATCCGCGTCGGCTCGTCGAGGCGCGCGGCTTGAGGCAGGTGACCGATATGGGCGCGATCGAGGCCGCGGTCGACGCGATCGTGGCGGCCAACCCCGACAAGGTGGAGCAGGCGAAGGCCAAGCCGACGCTGATCGGCTGGTTCGTCGGCCAGGTGATGAAATCGACCGCCGGCAAGGCCAATCCCCAGACGGTGAACGAGCTGTTGCGGCGCAAGCTCGGGATCTGAGCTAGGGCCGCACCCAAACCCTTCGTCTGGACCAAATTCGCACAGGAAATCCTCAAAAGGGTTGCCAGAGCGAAACAATTGTTAGAGTCGAAACACTAGCGTCGGCGCGTCTACACCGCTGCAGCCTGCCAATGAGCGATCGACTATTTGCGCCATGGAGATGCCGTCAGTATTTCCGTCTCAGGCAAACACCTAGCCTCGGCCGAATGTCGAGGGCTTGACCTGCATCAACGGCGGAAATTCGTGCCGGCTCATGTTTGCGATACATGACACCTCGGTGCGTTCGCAGGGCTATCGATGCGACCCCGGATCGCGATCCGAGGCGAGTTCCTCCACCTCCATCGCCGTCGGTCCTTACCGGTCAGTGCGACTTAGGACGTCCATCAATTCGGCTATCTTGCGCCGCTGCGCCGCCTTGTCGCCAGAGGCGATCGCCCCTTCGACGCAGTGGGCGACATGATCGCGTAGAATCTCCTCCTCGGCGCGGCGCAGCGCGGCGCGCACAGCCGAGATCTGGGTAACGATGTCTATGCAGTAGCGGTCCTCCTCGATCATGCGCGAGAGGCCGCGAACCTGCCCCTCGATCCTGTGCAGCCGTTTGAGGCAGGATGTCTTGATGTCTTCGCGCATGATGGATACACATACCCCTTACTGGTATACGGTTCAAGCGGAGTCGAGAGGCCGATTATCATGTCAGAGCCGTTACGCGCCGAGCACCAGATCGCCGGACACCCTTCGCACGCCTCGGCACCCGCTGCGCCGGGCAGCCACACGGAGGTCGATCATGGTGAACATCATGGACATGGGAGCGCCGGCGAGGGCGTGCTCGACCCGGTCTGCGGCATGGCGGTCGATCCGCACAAGACCGCGCACCGGCAATCGTTCGAAGGACGGACCTATTATTTCTGCTCCGCAGGGTGCCGAGCCAAGTTCGCGGCCGACCCGCGGAAATATCTCGCGCCGGAAGCCGCCATGCAGCCTCCCGCGCAGGTTCCGCAAGGCACCATCTATACCTGTCCGATGCACCCCGAGATCCGGCAATCGGGACCGGGCAGCTGTCCGATTTGCGGCATGGCGCTCGAGCCGATCCTGGCGGCCGCGGAGGCCGGTCCCAATGCCGAGCTGGTCGATATGACACGGCGGTTCTGGATCGGGCTCGTCCTCGCCGTTCCAGTGGTCGCGCTCGAAATGGCCGGGCATCTGACCAACCTGCACATGCTGCTGGGGCAGGCGTGGTCCAACCGGGTTCAGTTCGCTGTCGCCACGCCGGTCGTCTTGTGGGCCGGCTGGCCCTTCTTCGTGCGCGGATGGCGGTCGGTCGTGACGCGTCATCTCAACATGTTCACACTGATCGCGATGGGGACCGGCGTCGCCTGGATCTACAGCGTCGTCGCAACGGCCGCTCCCTGGATCTTCCCCGCGACATTTCGCGGCGAGGGGGGCGCGGTCGCCGTCTATTTCGAGGCGGCGGCCGTCATCACGGTGCTGGTGCTGCTCGGCCAGGTCCTGGAACTGCGTGCCCGCGAGCAGACCTCCGGTGCCATCCGGGCGCTGCTCGACCTCACGCCCAAGACGGCGCGGCGCCTGAGGGACGATGGCAACGACGAGGAGGTTTCGCTCGACATCATCGCGGTCGGCGACCGGCTGCGCGTGCGCCCGGGGGAGAAAGTTCCGGTCGACGGCATGTTGATCGAGGGCCGATCCTCGCTCGACGAATCGATGGTGACCGGCGAATCCATGCCCGTCACCAAGGAAGCTGGCGCGAAGGTCATTGGGGGAACGCTCAATCAGACCGGCGCCTTCATCATGCGGGCCGACAAGGTCGGCCGCGATACGATGCTCGCGCAGATCGTGCAGATGGTGGCCGCCGCGCAGCGCTCGCGCGCGCCGATCCAGCGCCTGGCCGATCGGGTATCGGGATGGTTCGTGCCGATCGTCATTCTGGTTGCGCTGGTCGCCTTCGCCGCCTGGGCGATCTACGGGCCAGAGCCGCGGTTCGCGTATGGGCTCGTCGCTGCGGTCACGGTGCTGATCATCGCCTGCCCGTGCGCGCTCGGGCTCGCGACCCCGATGTCGATCATGGTCGGTGTCGGCCGCGGCGCGCTCGCCGGCGTCCTGATCAAGAACGCAGAGGCGCTGGAACGCATGGAGCGCATCGACACACTCGTGGTCGACAAGACCGGAACGCTCACCGAGGGCAAGCCGAAGGTCGTGGCCATCGTTCCCGTGGAAGGTATGAACGAGACAGAGGTGCTGCGTCTCGCCGCCAGTGTCGAACGCGCGAGCGAGCATCCGCTGGCCCGGGCCATCGTGGAGGCGGCCGCCGAACGCAAGATCGTGCTTGATAACGTCACGGATTTCGATTCACCGACCGGCAAGGGCGCTCTCGGCACAGTCACCGACCGAAGGATCGCTCTCGGCAACGCAAGATTTCTTGGTGAAATCGGGATTTCGGTGACCCCGCTCGAAGCCGAAGCGGAACGCCTGCGTCAGGACGGCGCAACCGCGATCTATCTCGCGGTGGACGGCAAGGCTTCCGGCGTCATCGCCATCGCGGATCCGGTGAAAGCGACGACACCGCGGGCGCTCGAGGCGCTCACCGACGAGGGGGTGCGCGTCGTCATGCTCACCGGCGACAACCGCACGACGGCGCAGGCCGTGGCGCGGCGTCTGGGCATCGCCGAGGTCGAGGCCGAGGTCCTGCCCGATCAGAAGAGCGCCGTGGTCGAGAAGCTTCGCCGCGAAGGCCGCGTGGTGGCGATGGCGGGCGACGGCGTCAACGATGCTCCAGCCCTGGCTGCGGCCGAGGTCGGTATCGCCATGGGGACCGGCACGGATGTGGCGATCGAGAGCGCGGGCGTGACGCTGCTCAAAGGGGACCTGACCGGCATCGTCCGGGCACGGCGGCTGTCGGCGGCCACCATGGGCAACATCCGCCAGAACCTGTTCTTCGCCTTCATCTACAACGCGGCGGGCGTGCCGATCGCGGCCGGTGCGCTCTATCCCGCATTCGGGATCTTGCTGTCTCCGATCATCGCCGCAGCCGCCATGGCACTCTCGTCGGTGAGCGTCGTCGGCAATGCGCTGCGGCTGCGCCGGGTGCGGCTCTGACGCCTCGGTAAGGGACTTTACGCCGCCAGGAGGCCGGCGCGGGCCTCGTCATAGGCAAAAATGACTTCGGGATCGGGTACCGCGAAGTGCTTGTCGGTTTCGGGGCAGGCCAAGCGCGACAACAGATCGCGGATGACGTTGAGGCGGGTGCTGCGTTTATCGTCGGCGCGGACGACGATCCATGGAGCGAGAGGGCTCGATGTTCGCGCAAACATAGCGTCGCGGGCCTCGCTATAGGCGTCCCAATGCTTTAGCGCCACGCGGTCAATCGGGCTGATCTTCCACTGTTTCAGCGGATCGTCGCGCCGTGCCCGAAGACGCTTCTTCTGCTTATTTTTACTGATGTCGAGATAGTATTTGATAATCTGTATGCCTGCGCCAATGAGCGTATGCTCGAACGGGACTACCGCCTCGATGAAGTCGTTATACTCGGTATCCGTGCAGAACCCCATGACCCTCTCGACGCCTGCCCGATTGTACCAGCTGCGGTTGAAGAAGACCATTTCCTGCGCCGAGGGCAAATGCGGCACGTAGCGTTGAAAATACCAGGAAGCGCTATCCCGGTCGGATGGTTTGCCCAGCGCCATGACCCGGATCTCGCGCGGGCTGAGATGCTCGGTAATTCGCTTGATCGTCCCGTCTTTGCCGCTGGCATCGCGGCCCTCTAAGATGACAAGAACCTTATGGCCATGCTTGATGACATGTCGCTCGACCTTCACGAGCTCGATTTGCAGGTTTCGAAGCGATGCCTTGTATTCACCATTGCCGCCTGATTCGCGAGCTCCTTTTCCGTTGTTCGCCATCGTGCATTCCTTTGACTTTGTTGGAGCCGCCAATGTCGACGGTCATCCAAGAGCTGCATCAAAGCAGGAAGAGATCGAGGAAGTCGAGGTAGAGCACGGGCGCGCCCACGGCCGCCTTTTTGCAGCGGTCGCCGAGCTGGGGCGGATGTGGGTGCGCGCGAGAGGATGCGGCATGGGCGGGGAAACCGAGCGCAAGGCTCGGTTCCATCCGATACGGACCGGCCTTCGCCGTCACGCTGGGTTCATGATGCTTGTGACCAAGTCGGCTTCGCAACAGCTTGTCGCGGCGCATCTGTGCGGCTATGCGACAAGCCGAGATGCGATGGAGCGAGGTTTGCTATGATACCGATACGGTCTCGACTATCGGCGGTGGCGCTGGCCTTGGTCTGTGCCCTGGCGGCGGCGCCGTCTCTGGCGGCGCCTTGCCAAGGGGTTGGGAGCTTCGATAGCTGGCTTGCCGCCTTCAAGCAGGAAGCCGCGTCCTCGGGCGTCGGCCAACGGGGGCTTGCTGCCTTGACCGGCATGACACCCGACCCGACGGTCGTCTCGAGGGATCGTGGCCAGGGCGTGTTCCGCCAGAGCTTCGAGCAGTTCTCCGGCCGCATGGTGAGCAGCTACCGCCTGTCGCGCGGCGCGAGCCTGATCCGGCAACACGCCGCGCTGTTCCAGCGCATCGAGCAGCAATTCGGCGTGCCCGCGCCGGTGCTGGTCGCCATCTGGGGGCTGGAGACGGATTTCGGCGCCGGCAACGGCACGTTCCCGACCATCCGCTCGCTCGTGTCGCTCGCCTATGATTGCCGACGCTCGGCCATGTTTCGCGCCGAGCTCGTCGATGCGTTGAAGCTCATCGATCGCGGCGACCTGTCCGTGGGGGAAATGCGCGGCGCCTGGGCGGGCGAGCTCGGCCAAACGCAGTTCATGCCATCCTCCTATCTCAAATATGCGGTCGACTACGGCGGCGGGCGCAATCTCATCCGCAGCGTTCCGGACGTGCTCGCCTCGACGGCGAACTATCTGAGAAGCTATGGCTGGAGTCGGGGCGCGGCCTGGGGACCCGGCACTGGAAATTTCGGCGTCATCCAGCAATGGAACAAGTCGGCAGTCTATTCGCGCACCATCGCCTATTTCGCGGATCGGCTCGCCGCCATGACGAAAGGCCAGAATTGAGCGGCAAGCGCCTCCCGGCGCCATCGATGTGATGGCGGGGGCGCGCCGCTTTCCGCCCGAGACAATGCGCCGGTCGCGAGCAAGCCGGAGCCGCTCGCTCATCCGGCCCGCTCGCCGCGACGAGCTCGCCGCCATTCGCGCCGTGCTGGTCGAGACCTGGCACGACACCTATGACGGGATCCTTGGCGTCGCCAGGGTGAGCGAGATCACCGATGATTGGCATTCCCTCGTTAATCTCGCCCGCGGCCTCAATCGCTTCGATCATGCCTTCCTTGTAGCCGACACCGACGGCGACGTTGCAGGAACGGCCTCGGCAACCTTCGACGGCGATGGCCTGATCACTCTCGATCGTCTCTATGTTCGGCCCGAGAGCCAGGGCCAGCGTCTCGGCACGGCGTTGCTCGTTGCCTGCGTCGCGCATTTTCCGCACGCCCGCGGGCTGCGCCTCGAGGTCCAAGCGAAGAATCGGAAGGGTAGGGCGTTCTATGCGCGCCGGGGCTTTTCCGAATTGCCGGTCCGCTCGGATCGCGGCGATGAAGCGCATGTGGTCTGCGAGAAGGCGCTCTTGGCGGCGGAGGGCGGCGGCGCGGCACGAATTCTCGCGGTCCGCCCGGCGCGCGACGAGGACGCCCAAGAGCTGTTCGGGTTGATCACGCTCTGCTTTGCCGATTATCCCGGCTGCTATGTCGATCCCCATGAAGATCTCCGCGATCTGTCGAGGCCCGCCGCGATGATCGAGAAAAGAGGCGGGCGCTTCTGGGTCATCGAAGACGAGAGCGGGCGCGTCGGCGCCTGTGCCAGCGTCGATTTCCCGAACGCCGATATCGCGGAGCTGCATCGCGTCTATGTCCGGCCCGATCTCAGGCGGCGCGGCCTCGCCGAGGCATTGGTGGCGCTCGCCGAAGACGAGGCGCGGGCTCGCGGCGCGAAGCTCATCTTCTTCTGGTCCGATACGCGCTTTCTGGCCGCGCACCGTTTCTATCAGCGCCTTTCTTACCGGGCGACCGGCGAAGAGCGCGAGCTAGCCGACATCTCCCACTCGCGCGAATACCGGTTCGAGAAGGGGCTATGAGCTACCCCGCCCGCCGTATCAGCTTGAACGAGATCCCTTGCACCAGCATGGCCGCGAGACAGGCGGCAATGAAGGAGATGGCGACGCTCGTCCGTGGCAATAAGAGGCTGAGCACGATGAAGAAGCTCGCAAAGCCATAGAGTCCCATCAACAGGCCACGCAGCACCTGACGAGCGGCGGCCGCACCTTGCAGGCGATGCGCGAACACCGTGAGCACCGTCGCGAAGATCGGAAAGGTGGCGAGAAGCCCGCTCAGGCGTGGGCCGAGCGCCGCCGCGCTTGCGGTGACGAAGACGACGAGCGTCGTCGCGACCGCCATGCGCGCCGGGATGTCCCAGATCGGCAGGGCGGCGACCACACGGCGGACGTTCTGCGCCGGCATCGCGAGAAGCGAGAGCGTCAGCGCCGCGAGCGCGATCGGGAACAAGACGAGATGCGGCAGGCCAAGCGCCTGCAGCGTCGCCGCGCAGGCAACGAAGGCTGCTGCCCCTGCCGTGAAGGCGAGCGGCCAGCCGGCGCGGCCCGCCGCCCAGAAATAGCCGATGCCGAAGCACGCTTGGGCGGCGGTTCCCGCGAGCGAACCTGCCGCCGCCTGCTGTGCAAAGTCCGGTCCCTGGTCGAGCGTCAGGAAGAACGCCACGGGGCCCGAGGTCAGCGGCAATCCGACGAGCCAGCCGCCGACCGTCTCACCCCAGCGGCGGCCGGAGAGACTCGCGACGAGGATCAGGATCGGGGTGAGGATGAGCTTGAGGGCGAGCATGCCCATCTGGTCCCTCCAGAGCATTTGCCGGCGAAGCCCGCCCTCGCGAAGGCAAGGGTGGCCTCCGGTCCGCCGCGCAAAAATGCGGCAAAAAAGACGAGACCAGTTCGTCCGGCCCTATGCGTCCGCCTTCAAGGATGGAATTTCTCCCTCTGGTCGAGCATGTCGACGAATTGGGCAAGGCGGTGCAAGCGCGTTTGCGTCTTCTTGGCGCTGTGCAGCCGATACAGAACCGCATAGCGGGGAATTTTGACAATTCCGCCCATTCCATGCATAAAGCCCGCGCGTCTCGCGGGCCAGCTTCGGCCCGCGCGGCATTTCGAGCACCCGTGATCGAGCGAGCTTCGCTGCGAGCTTGGTCTGTCGTCCGGTCGAGCGCAAGTATCGAGCCGGAAGAGGAGGGCGCGATCCGTCGCGGGTTCCTGTGCGCGGCCGCTCTTGTCGAGGGCGTTGCGGGCTGGCGCCCGCATTGAACCGTTGCAAGCGCGGGCGTTGCCCGCCGAACAGGATACGCGATGAGCAAGCGACACAGTGTCAAGCACAAGATCGACCGTCGCCTCGGCGAGAACCTCTGGGGCCGCCCGAAGAGCCCGGTCAACCGCCGCGAATACGGCCCGGGGCAGCACGGCCAGCGCCGCAAGGGCAAGATTTCCGATTTCGGCACGCAGCTGCGCGCCAAGCAGAAGCTGAAGGGCTATTACGGCAACATCTCCGAGAAGCAGTTCCGCCGCTATTACGCCGAGGCCATCCGTCTCAAGGGCGATAGCGGCGAGCATCTGATCGGGCTTCTGGAGCGGCGGCTCGATGCCGTCGTCTATCGCGCCAAATTCGTGCCGACCGTCTTCGCGGCGCGCCAGTTCGTCAATCACGGCCATGTGAAGGTGAACGGCAAGCGCGTCACGATCGCGAGCTATCTCGTCAAGGCGGGCGATGTGGTGGAGGTCAAGGACGCCTCCAAGCAGCTCGTCATCGTGCTCGAGAGCGTGGCGCTCGCCGAGCGCGACGTGCCCGATTATGTCGAGGCCGACCATACCAAGATGACGGCGAAGCTCGCCCGGGTCCCGACCCTCGCCGACGTGCCCTACCCGGTGCAGATGGAGCCGAATCTGGTCGTCGAGTTCTATTCGCGCTGACCCTTCTTTTCGCCGCGCTGGTGGCGCGACGAATCCCGCTGTCGCGCACGCTGTCGTGAGTTAACCGGCCTTGGCGACCTGATCGAAGGCGATGAGCCGGCGAAGCAGCGCCTCCATTTCGGCGAAGGGGACCATGTTCGGTCCGTCCGAGGGCGCGCGGTCCGGGTCGCGATGCGTCTCGATGAACACGCCGGCGACGCCTACCGCCACGGCCGCCCGCGCCAGGACCGCCACGAACTCGCGCTGACCGCCCGAGGAGGCGCCGCGCCCGCCCGGCTGCTGCACCGAATGCGTCGCGTCGAAGATGACGGGCGCGCCCGTCGTCTCGGCCATGATCGGCAGCGAGCGCATGTCCGAGACGAGCGTGTTGTAGCCGAAGCTCGCGCCGCGTTCGGTGACGAGAACGTTGCGATTGCCGGCCCCGGTGATCTTGGCGACCACGTTCCGCATGTCCCAGGGCGCGAGGAATTGCCCTTTCTTGACGTTGACGATGCGCCCGGTCTTGGCGGCCGCGATCAGCAGATCGGTCTGCCGGCACAGGAATGCCGGAATCTGCAGGATGTCGACCGCCTGGGCAACGATGGCGCATTGGCCGGGCTCATGCACATCGGTGAGCACAGGGATCGCGAGCTTCTGGCGGATATCGGCGAAGATCGCGAGCGCCTTGTCGAGGCCGAGGCCCCGTTCGGCGCCGAGCGAGGTGCGGTTCGCCTTGTCGAAGGAGCTCTTATAGACGAAGCCGATGTCGAGCTTCGCGGCGAGCTCCTTGAGCGCGCCGGCCATGTCGAAGGCGTGATCACGGCTCTCGAGGGCGCAGGGGCCGCCGATCAAGGCGAGCTTCAGCCGATTGCCGAAGCGCACGCCCTTCGTCTCGACGATGGGATTGGTGCTGGTCGTCGCGGTCATGGACGGCGTATAATAGCAAGGATTGATGAAATCGACCCTTCGGTTCGGTTACGTCGACGGCGAGCCGAGGCTAGTGCAGCGAATCCGAAATTCGCATCACATTGGGGCAACGCGCGGGGCGAATTTCGGATTCGCTGCACTAGCAAGTTATTGTTTCTAGTGTGGTTTTCGAATTTGAAGTTCCTACCGCGCGCATGCCATCCAGGTGATAGGAACTTCAAATTCACCACACTAGGCCCGCCTTCGACGAGAGGATCGCCATGGATGCGTCCGCGACTGCCCATCCGTCTGACGAGATCGAGGCGGCAGCCCATGGGCTCGCCCTGCATCTCCGGCGCGCCAGCAAGGTCGTGGTGCTGACGGGCGCCGGAATGTCGACGGAGTGCGGGATTCCCGATTTCCGTTCGCCCGGCAGCCCATGGCTGAAGAACCCACCCATGCCCTTCGATCAATTCCTTGCGAGCGAAGAGGCGCGGCGCGAGGCCTGGCGGCGCAAATTCGCGCTCGACGACCATCACAAGGGTGCAGCTCCGGGCGCCGGCCACCTGGCTCTGGCGCGTCTGGTGCATCAGGACATCGTCGAAACGGTGATCACCCAGAACATCGACAACATGCATCAGAACGCCGGCGTCCCGGCCGAGAAGGTCATCGAGCTGCACGGCAACGGCACCTATGCGCGCTGCCTCGATTGCGGCAGGCGTCACGAGCTCGTTTCCTGCCGGCGCGTGCTCGAATGGGAGCATCGCGCCCCACGCTGCGAGGCTTGCGGCGGCATCGTCAAATCCGCCACGATTTCCTTCGGCCAGGCGATGCCGGCCGATGAGATGCGGCGGGCGACGCTCGCCGCCAACGGCGCCGACCTCATGCTCGCCATCGGCTCCTCCCTCGTCGTCTATCCGGCGGCGGGGCTGCCGCTCCTGGCGCGCGACAACGGCGCCGTCTTCCTCATCCTCAATCGCGGCGAGACGGGCCTCGACGAGGAAGCGGCGGAGCGTTTCGATGTCGAGGCCGGCCCGGTTCTCGGCCGCCTCGCGGCCCTGTTGGCTCGCCGGGTCAACTAGAACGCGTCGCTGTTTCCGTCGCAATCTCTGTTCGCAACTTCGTTTTGGGGCTTTGTTTCGGCTGCGGCAATGTTAGGATTGTACAGCGAATCAGTATTTGGCCCGTCTGACCCTGGTAGTCCGATGAGCGATGTCCCGGAGCGTCAACCGCGATTGAGCGCCGCGAGCGGCGGATCTCTCGTCGGTCGAGCGGTGCGGGAGGGTGGATTGAACGACGCCATGCAAGACGCTGCGAGAACGCGGCTCGGCGACGGCGCCGGCCAAGCGGGCGTCGTCGCCGTCGAGCCGATCCATGTCGAGGGCGTGGTGAAATGGTTCGACGCCGTGAAGGGCTATGGCTTCATCAAGCCGGACCAGAACCTTCCCGACGTGCTCTTGCATGTCACTTGTCTCAGGCGCGACGGGTTCCCGATCACCGTCGAGGGCTCGCGTGTCGTTCTCGAAGCGGTGCGCGGGCAGCGCGGCCTGCAGGCGTTGCGCGTCATCAAGGTCGAACCGCCGAAGCTGCCGCACCCCTCCGAGCTTCCGCCCCCGCGCACCCATGCTCAGGTGACGCCATCGAGCGCGCTCGAGGCCGTGACCGTCAAATGGTTCAATCGCGTGCGCGGTTTTGGTTTCGTCAGCAAGGGCGAGGGCGCGCCGGACATCTTCGTGCACATGGAGACGCTGCGCCGCTACGGCCTCGCAGAGCTCCGGCCGGGCCAGCAGGTCCTGGTGCGCTATGGACCTGGCCCCAAAGGCCTCATGGCGACCGAGGTGCGGCTGCCGGACCATAGCGCCTTCGCCGCCTCCCACTGAGGCTGTCGCGGCTGCCGAAGATTCGCCCGCAATGCCGGGTAACGCTGCCCGCCGCGAGAGTATCTTCCGGCAAGAACTTGCCCTTGTCCAAGGATGGCGGGCGATCATGAGGAGCGTATCTTGCGGCAGCGGGAAGTCTTGGGCCGGCGGCACCGTTTTGGTTCCGCGAGCAACTCCTTTGCGCTCATGGTCTTGCTCGCCGGCCTGGCTTTCGCCTGGGTCGTCGGGGCGGCGCCCATGGTGCGCGCGGCGGAGCCGCTGCAGCGACTCGAGATCGTCTCCGCGGGCGGGGCGCATGTCTTTCAGGTCGAGCTCGCCCGCAAGCCGGAGGAGCGCGAGAAAGGCCTGATGTTCCGCCGCTACATGCCGAAAGATCGGGGCATGCTGTTCGATTTCGGCGTTCCCGAGCCCGCCGCCATGTGGATGGAGAACACCTATCTGCCGCTCGATATGCTGTTCATCCGCGTCGACGGCACGGTGGCGCGCATCGAGACGCATACCGAGCCGCTCTCGCGGCGCGTGATCGCCTCGGGCGAGCCGGTGCTCGGCGTGCTCGAGCTCAATGGCGGCGTCTGCGACGAGCTCGGCATCAAGGCCGGCGATAGGGTGATCCACCCGATGTTCAAGCCGCGCTGAACGGCCGCCCACAACGGCGATGCACGACCGCCGAGCAGAGCTCGAAGCGATCATCCGTGCCGATCCCGACCTCATGCGGCTCCTGCGCGTGCTCCGATGGCTCGACCTGCCGCAGGGCCGAGCCGTCGCAGGCGCGATCTACCAAACCGTCTGGAATGTGCTCAGCGGCTTCCCGCGCGGCACGGGCATCCGCGACTATGACGTCGTCTATTTCGACGAAGGCGACCTTTCCTACGAGGCCGAGGACGTAGTGATCCGCCGTGTCGCCGCGGCGACGAGCGATTTCAAGGTCAAGGTCGAAACGCGCAACCAAGCTCGTGTGCACCTGTGGTACGAGCAGCGTTTCGGCGCGCCCTATCCGCCGCTCGCCTGCGCGGATCAGGCGCTTCTGCGCTACTCGACGATTACGCATGCCGTCGGCGTAAGGCTCGAGGCGGATGGCAGCCTCGACGTGATCGCCCCATTCGGTCTCGACGATATGTTCGACATGATCATCCGTCGCAACCCGGCCTGCCCGAGCACGACCGCCCATGATGAAAAGGCAGAGCGCGCCAAGGCGACCTGGCCGAGGTTGAGGGCGATCGGCTGACGCCGCCCTATCCGCCGAGATGAAGATCGAAGAACAGGAAACCCGCGCCTCCCACCACGAGGAAGGCGAGGCCGACCATCTGTGCATAGCGGATCGCGCGGCGACTCTTCCGGAGCTCGCTCTTCCATTCCGCCTGCTCGCTGCGCGTGAAGCGCTGCTCGGCCATGATCTGTTGCGCGAATAGGCCCGCATTCATGTCGCTGCCGACGCCACGCCCATCCTGGAGATCGACGCGCGTGGCGACGAAGAGGATGAACATGCCGAACAGGCCCACTCCGAAGAATCCGAACCAGCGGTAGAGCCCCGCTGCGATGAGGCATGCGGCAACGCCTGCCGCGATTTGGAACCATTCGCCATGGTCGCGGGGCATGGCGAGCCTCCCTTGAATGAGGGCTTGCCTCACATATTCCCGACATCCTCGGGCACCTTGTAAAAGGTGGGGTGCCGGTAGATTTTCGAGGCCGTCGGCTCGAACATCATGTCCTTGTCCCCGGGATCGGAAGCCGTGATGGCTGAGGAGGCGACGACCCAGATCGAGAGCCCCTCACCGCGGCGCGTATAGACATCGCGCGCATTCTGCAGCGCCATCGCGGCGTCGACCGCGTGCAGCGAGCCCACATGGCGGTGGCTCATGCCGCCGCGGGAGCGGATGAAGACTTCGAAGAGCGGCCAGTTCTTGTCGGTCATGGCGATGGGTCCCTCGAGCGCGGCGCCGTCCAGGCCTCGCGGTCACTCCGCGGCCAGCTTCGCGGCCTCCTGTCGCGCCCGGCGCTTCTCGGCATGGGCGAGCGCCGCCTCGCGCACCCAGGCGCCCTCCGCATGCGCCTCTCGGCGCGCCCGCATGCGGTCCTTGTTGCAAGGCCCATTGCCGGCGACAACCTGGCGGAACTCCTCCCAATCGATCGCGCCGAACTCCCAATGGCCGGCGGCCTCGTTCAGCTCGAGCGCCGGATCGGGGAAGGCGAGGCCGAGCGCGTGGCCTTGCGGCACCGTCGCGTCCACGAATTTCTGGCGCAGGTCGTCGTTCGAGAAGCGCTTGATCTTCCAGCGCATCGAGGCGTCGGAGTGCTGGCTCTCCTTGTCGGAGGGGCCGAACATCATCAGCGACGGCCACCACCAGCGGTCGAGGGCGCCTTGGGCCAGCGCCTTCTGCTCGGGCGTGCCGCGCGAAAGCGTCACCATGATCTCGTAGCCCTGGCGCTGATGGAAGCTCTCCTCCTTGCAGATGCGGATCATGGCACGTGCATAGGGGCCGTAGCTGCAGCGGCAGAGGGGGATCTGGTTCATGATCGCCGCGCCGTCGACCAGCCAGCCGATCGCCCCGATATCGGCCCAGGTCAGCGTCGGGTAATTGAAGATCGAGGAGTATTTCGCCTTGCCGGAAAGAAGCTGGTCGACCAGCTCCTCGCGTGTCACGTCGAGCGTCTCGGCCGCGGCGTAGAGATAGAGGCCGTGCCCGCCTTCGTCCTGCACCTTGGCGAGCAGCGCGGCCTTGCGCCGCAGCGAGGGCGCGCGCGTGATCCAGTTGCCCTCCGGCAGCATGCCGAGGATCTCGGAATGGGCATGCTGCGAGATTTGGCGCACGAGCGTGCGCCGATAGGCAGCCGGCATCCAGTCATTCGGCTCGATCTTCTCGTCGGCATCGATGCGCGCCTGGAAGCGCGCCTCGCGCTCCGCATCGGCCGGGGAGGCGGTATGGGCGTCGACGGTGTTCAGGCCTTGCGTATACATGGGCGCTCCTCCGCCACCCGGGACACCGGCACCGGTCATCGCATCGCGATGCGGAAGCTCACCGCCCGGACGATCTCATAGCATATGGGGAAGAGGTGCGGAAATTGCCGGCGATTCCTCGAGATGATGAGTTTAGCCCCCGCCGATCTCTTCATAGAGCTCGCGCGCCACCGCGAAGGAGCCGCGCTTCTCCGCGCTTGCCCTGACGCGCACGACCTTGGTGGCGTGCGGCAGCGCCAGCGTCAACACGTCGCCGGCGCGCAGCTTGCGGGCGCAGTCGGTGATGCGCTTGCCCTCGAGGCGCACATGGCCTTGCTCGACGAGGGCCTGCGCCAATGAGCGGGTGCGTGCGAAGCGCGCGACCACGAGCCATTTGTCGAGGCGTTGCGTGGCGAGCTCGCTCATTCAGCGCTGCCTCACCGCCGGCCTTCCTCCTCCATCCGCGCCTTGAGGGCCATCAACTTGGCGAAGGGGTTGTCGGGGTCGATGGCCTTCGACGGACGCTTGTCTGGACGAGGCGTCGCTTGGCGCTGCGACGTATCCGCATGACGCTGCGGACCGTCCGCACGCCGCTCGCGCTGGCCATGACGCTTGTCGCCCCGTTGCGGCCGGGCGCCTGCTTGAGCGCGATCGGCATCGCGGAGAGGCTGCTTCGCCTCGTGACCGGGCGGCATTTCCGTAGAAACCGCGGCCGCGGCCGGGGAGGTCTGGTCCGTGACTGGTTTCGGCTGCTCGCCCGGTTTTGTCCCGCGATCGCGGCGACGGCGCTCCTGTCTCTCGCCGGCGGCAGTGCCCGGCGGGGGGACTTGCGGCCGGCGGCGCGGATGCGCGGCGCGCTGCTGACGCCAGACCTCGATCAGCTCCGGCTCGGCCGGCACCGGCTGCGTGTCGCCCTCGGCGAGGGGCGGGGCGGCTGCTGGTTCCGCGGGCGCAGCCGTTGCGGCGACCGTATCCGGTGCGGTTTCGACGCCAGCCGCCGCCGGAACCGGCGGATCGGCTGGGGCCGGAGCGGTCGGCGCCGGCGCTTGGTCATCGGCGGCGCTGGGCGCTGGCGCCGCGATTTCCAGTATGATGCCCGGCAGGAACGGCTCGTCGTCAGGCGTCGCCATCGGAGGCGTCGAAGCCGAGGATGGGCTTTCACCGGTCGCCGGCGCCGAAACCTCAGGGGGCCCGGATTCCGTCACGACCGGAGCCACTGCCGCCACGGGGGCCGCGAGCGGCACGGTGATGGCCGGACCTGGACGTTTGGTCGCGACATAGCCGAGCGAGGTCAGGATCGCCGAGAAATCCTCGCCCGCGCAGCCGGCGAGCGAGGTCATCTGGCCGGTGACGATGAACCCGTCGCCATCGGCGGCGCCTGCGGGCGGTGTCCCCTGGGTGAGGCCCGGCCTGTATTGCACCGCCGGACGGATCAGATCGGCGAGCCGCTCGAGAATATCGACGCGCACCGCCCGCTTGCCGCATAGCCGGAACCCGGCGGCGCGATAGAGCGCTTTGGAGGCCTCGGGATCGGCCGGAAAGGAAGTTCGGCCGGAGGATGCGAACTGGATGATCGATTCGAGCCCGACCATGTCCGGGCCGCCATGCTTCAGCGCGTAGAGCTGCGCCGCCAGCGCGCGCGGGGCAGGTTTCAGCAGCATGGGCGCATAGATGTGGTAGGCGCCGAAGCGCAAGCCGAGGGCGCGCAGCTTGGCGCGCCCTTCCTGATCGAGCGACTTCATCTCCTGGGCGACGCGGGCTCGGTCGAGCACGCCGAGCGCTTCGCTCGCCTGGAAGGCGATGCCGCGCGCCACGCCGCTGAGGTCGGGCGGGTTCTCCAAGGCGGTGAGCGGCCCGAGCAGCTTCTCGACGCGCGCCGAGATCCATAGCGAAAGCCGTCTCTCGATCTTCTCTCGGGCGGGCGCCGAGATGTGCTCGTCTGCGAGCATGGCGATGCGCGGCTTCAGCACGCTGTCGCCTGCGACCAGCTTGCCCACCACCTCGCCGCGCCAGCGCGCGGCGCCGTCGCTCGCAAGCACGATCGCGTCGTCCTTGGCGTCTGAGAAGCGCGCGGCACGCGTTTCGAATTCCGGCGACAACGCCTTCAGCGCCGCGGCGCGCAACGCCTTGGCGTCGGGCCCGCTCGCCTCCGGCGACAAGGTGAAGCGGAAGCCCTCCAGGCGCCCCGCATCATGGCCCTCGACGAGCACATCGCCCGACGCGGTGATTTCGGCTTCGAGCATCGCATTCTCTTTCAGGCGGCGCATCAGCACGCTCGTCCGTCGATCGACGAAGCGCTGCGCCAGCTTCTCATGCAAGGCGTCCGACAGACTGTCCTCTACCCGACGCGTCTCGCCCTGCCAATGCTCGGGATCGGAAAGCCAGTCGGAACGATTGGCCGCGAAGGTCCAGGTGCGAACCTGCGCGATGCGCGCCGAGAGCGTGTCGATGTCGCCATCGGTGCGATCGACCATGGCGATCTGCCGCGACAGCCAATCATCGGGCACGCGGCCACCGCTTGCGAGAAATCCGAACAGCGTGATCACCATCTCGCTATGGGCATGCGCCGCGACCTTGCGGTAGTCCGGCAGCTGACAGACCTGCCAGAGCCGCTCGATCTCGGCGCGCGAGGCGGCGCGGTCGCGCACGCCCTTGTCGCGCGCCGCGATCTCGAGCGCGATCACGTCGTCGGCCGCGGGAGCCCGCGCGAGGCCCTGTTCCTGCGGCATCACCGCGAGGCTCGCCTGCAGCGCATCGAGCGAGGCGAAGTCGAGTTCGCTGTTGCGCCATTGGAACCATTCGAGCGCATCGAATTTATGGTTCTCGAGCGCTTCGACCAGATCGGGATCGAAGGGAGGACATCGTCCCGACGAGCCGAAAGTGCCGTCGCTGAGATAGCGGCCGGCGCGTCCGGCGACCTGGCCCATCTCGGCCGGCGTCAGGCGGCGATGGCGGTGGCCGTCGAATTTGCGGTCGGCCGTGAAGGCGACGTGGTCGACGTCGAGGTTCAATCCCATGCCGATCGCGTCGGTGGCGACGATGTACTCGACATCGCCTGCCTGAAACAGCTCGACCTGGGCGTTCCGGGTGCGCGGCGACAAGGCGCCGAGCACGACGGCGGCGCCACCCTTCTGCCGGCGGATCAGCTCGGCGATGGCGTAGACCTCCTCGGCCGAGAAGGCGACGATCGCCGAGCGCGGCGGCAGGCGCGTGATCTTCTTCTCGCCGGTGAAGGTCAGCTTCGACAGACGCGGACGCGTCACGACATTGACGCCGGCAAGCAGCCGTTCGACCAGCGGGCGCGCCACGGATGAGCCGATGATCAGGGTCTCCTGCGTGCCGCGCGCATGCAGCAGCCGGTCGGTGAACACATGGCCGCGGTCGAGATCGTTGGCGAGCTGGATCTCATCGATGGCGACGAAGGGAACGTCCATGTCGCGCGGCATCGCCTCGATGGTGGCGACCCAGTAGCGCGGTTTTTCCGGCTTGATCTTCTCTTCGCCCGTCACGAGCGCGACGGCATCGGCGCCCGCCTTCTCGACCACGCGGCCATAGACTTCGCGGGCCAGGAGCCGCAGCGGCAGGCCGATCACGCCTGCGCCATGCGCCAGCATGCGCTCGATCGCGAGATGCGTCTTGCCGGTGTTGGTGGGCCCGAGCACGGCCGTCACGCCCTTCGCCCGGTCGGCGCGCGCGAAGCGTTTGAAGATCATGGTCATCGGCGCGTTCCCAGCAGAATCATGCGCTGCGCGACTATCCATCCGCGAATGCGCGAGCGGAGCGCGGCGCTCTCGGCCCTCGCAATCGGCAGGCCACGCCCTCGCGCTTCTTCATCATGCCCATAATGTCTGCATGACGGAGTGCGCCAATGCAACCGAGGGAACATCGCGCGAACGGATCACGGCCGAATCAGCGGCTGCTCCCTGAGTCACAAATCCAGCGCGGAGTCGAGTCTTGCGCTTCGCGGCGAGGTTCAGCCTTGCTCCCAACGCGCTTCGCGCTTCTCTCCGAAGGAGGCGAGCCCTTCGGCGGCCTCGGCGGATTGCCGTTTGGCGGCGTGGCTCTCGATGAGGCTATCGAAAACCGTTTGGTCGACATTCGCTCCCGCCAAGCCGAGCGCCAAAGCCTTGGTCTCGGCGATGGCCTTCGGACCGTTTTGAAGCAGGTGGTCGATGATCCGCGAACCCGCGGCCTCGAGCTCTGCCAGCAGCACCACTTCATGCACGAGGCCTATGCGTCGCGCCTCCTCGGCGCCGAAGCGCTCGCCGGTCAATGCATAGCGCCGCAACTGGCGAAGGCCGATGGCACTCGAGAGTTGGGGGATGATGATTGCGGCCGTCAGACCCCATCTCACCTCCGCGATCGAGAACGTCGCGTTGTCGGCCGCGATCACCACGTCGCAGGAGGCGAGGATGCCGGTGCCGCCGCCGAAGCAACCGCCCTGCACCAGGGCAAGCGTCGGCACGGGTGCGAGATTGAGCCGGCGCATCGCCTCGGCGGTTGCGCGCGAGGCGCCGATATTCTCGGCGGGCGATGATTTCGCGACCGCGTCGATCCATTTCAGGTCGGCGCCCGCCTGGAAATGGCGGCCATTGCCCCTGACGACGATCGCCCGCAATCCGGCCGCGCCCGAAAGCGCCTCCATGGCGCGCAGCAAGCCCTGAACGAGGTCGCCGTCATAGGCGTTGTTGACCTCTGGACGGTTGAGCGCGACGCTCGCGATGCCGCGCTCGTCGAGGCTCCAGAGCACAGGACCGATCGAGTTCGAGAGGCTCATGCGATCTGCCGGCGCAAACGACAAAGGGCGGCCACGGCCGCCCTCGTCACATCGACTTCTCGGTCTCGCGGATCAGTCGCAGACGCGCTGACGCACGATGATCGGATTGCCGTAGGCGTCATAGTCGCGCACGCGCTCGTTGTGGCACGCATAAGCGACCGGGGGCGGGCCCGCATAGTAGGGCGCCGGCCCATAGCCATAGGGCTGATACGGAGCGACCGTGCCGGGGCCTTGATACGACGGGGCGGCGAGCGCCGAGCCGACGCCGAGACCCAGAATCGTGCCTGCCGCGACGCCTGCCGCGACACCTCCGCCGCCGCAACCCCAGCAGCGACGCCATTGCGCGTCCGCCGGCGTGGTCGCCGCGAGGGACGCAACGCCGAGCGCACCTGCCGCGACAAGAGTGGTTGCCAAGCTTTTCATGACTATCCCTCTATGTTCGATCGTAGCGACACAGCGATTGGCGCAAGCGCGCGCCTCCTGCTCCAAAACCATCCGGGCATATGCGTCGAACGCCCCTGCCCAGCCTGCAGTTCCAAGCCGGAAACCCTCGGCGAGGCAACTGATCTGCGAATATTAGTCGAGCAATGGGGCTGAATAGCGGCTGAACGCGCGGGATCGGCGCGGTCCACGAATCGTCTTCAGCCTTGCGCAGCCTCAGGCCTGCGCCGCCTTTTTGGCGATTTCCCGTTTCAGCGCCCTGGCATTGGCGGAGAGGCCCGCCTCGGAGGCCTTGGCGAGGAACGCGTCGAGCCCGCCGCGATGCTCGACCGAACGCAGCGCGTTCGCCGAGATGCGCAGACGCACCGAGCGCTCGAGCGCTTCCGATTGCAGCGTCACGGCGCAGAGATTCGGCCGGAAGACGCGTTTCGTCTTGCGGTTCGAATGGCTCACCAGATGGCCGCTCAATACGGCCTTTCCGGTCAGCTCGCAGCGGCGAGACATGGCAGTTCCTTTCTTCGGACAAGATCAACGGGCATCGCCGCGCGGAACGGATCGCTGCCTCGCCGCAAATTGTGAATGACGTCGTCGGGCGAGGTGTATAGGTGAGAGATGAAAGGCACGTCAAGATTCGCTCCGCGCGGCAGGGTTGCGGCTTTCCTCGCGGCAGGTGCGATTTGCACGATCTTCAGCCTCCAAGCCCATGCGGATGGCCTCAAGGCGGCCTATGCGATCACGCTGGCCGGCCTTGCGGTCGGCGATGCCTCGCTGTCGCTGTCGAGCACGGCCACGAACTACCATGCGAGCCTGGCCATGCGGCTCTCCGGCGTCGCGGGTCTGCTCACCGGGGCGCGTGGGGCGGCAGTCTCGGCCGGCTCGATCATCGGAGGGCGGCCGACGCCGTTCTCCTATGCCATCACCACCACCAACGGGCATGCCTCCCGGACCGTGCGCATCACATTGCGGTCGGGCACGGTCGCCGCGGTCGAAGTGAAGCCGCCCGTCGACATTGCCGATGACCGCGTTCCGGTGACGGCGGCCAACAAGATCAATGTGATGGACCCGATCAGCGCCCTCGTCATGCCGGCGCCGCGGCCCGACAAGCCCTTCGACCCCGCGGGCTGCGACCGCAAGCTGGCCGTCTTCGACGGCGTGGCGCGGTTCGATGTGGTCTTGAGCTATGCCCGGACGGGTAATGTCGCGCTCGACGGCTATTCCGGCCCCGCGCTGACCTGCTCGGCACGCTATACTCCGATCGCCGGACATCGGACATCATTGAAATCGAACGCCTATTTGGCCGAGAGCCGCGACATGGAAGTGTCGCTCGCCCCGGTCGGCGGCACGCTGCTCCTGGTTCCGGTGAAGATCGCGGTGCGGACCTTGTTCGGGATGTTGGCGATCGACGCGACCGGCATCCGGCCCGAGGGCAACGCGGCGCCCAAATCGGTGCGGGCCCAGGCGGGAGCCGCCAAATGAGTTTTCGCGCCCGGCGCCGGCCGGTCTCGGCGCGGGCGATGGCTTGCTGCGTGGCGCTGGCGCTCGGCCTTGGGCTCGCTCACGGCGCGCAGGCGACCTCGCCCTCGATCGTCGTGACCTACAGCGTCGATTATGATGGGCTCGTCTCGCTCGATGTCGGTCGCGCGACCGTGCAATACAGCGCGACCGGCGCCGGCTATCAGATCGCCTTGTCGTTCAGGCCGAGCAGTTCCGCCCGCTCGCTTTCGGTCGGACCCGTGGTGGCCAGGACCTCGGGCGCCATCTCGCCGCGCGGCCTTTCGCCCCTGTCGGCGACGCTCGATTATTCGGTGCGCTCGCTGGCCGAAACGCGCAGCTTCACTTTCGCCGGCGATCGGCTGCAGACCGTGCACATCACCAAGAAGAAGTCCGGCGGATTGTTCAAGGAGGGCAGCACGGTCGGCTATGATCCGCGCCTGTTGCCCGCCTATGCGCCGCTGTCGGACGGCGATCAGAAGAGCCTGCTCGACCCTTTGAGCGCCATGTTCCTCCCGGCCGAGGGGAGGGGGGATGGGCTCGACAAGGCGAATTGCGACAGGCGGCTGCGCATGTATGACGGCAGGCGGCGCTTCGACCTCGTCATGACCTATCATGGCGTGGAGAAGGCGGTGTCGGGCGACGCCTTGATCTGCGGCGCGACTTATTTGCCGATCGCCGGCCACAGCCTCGATGGCGATGAGTTCACGCGGAGCATGCGCGAATATCGCATCACCGTCGCTCTCGTGCCGGCGCCGGGTTCGAGCTTCCTCATTCCGAGCCGCATCACCTTGTTGGACGCTAGCGGGGCACCGGTCGCGGAGGCCAAGGCGATCGCCATTTCCGGCCGCTGAGCGTCCCGATATGACACGGGACGTGCGGGGAACCAGCAAGATGGCCGCCGGATCGTTACCTTGGCGGCGATGAGCGCCGCGATCGAGGGCGAGCGCCGCGGAACGTCGCGAATTGACTCCGACCTGCAATGCGACCGCCGAATGCCGATCGCGACACTTGAGCGGTGTGCCGGTCGGTGATGTCGCTGGGCGCGGCCCGCATTCGTTCCCGCGCCGAATCGCTGATTCGTTGAGGCTGCGTTCCCCTATGGTGCTGGTCCTTAACCGCGGAGACCGTACCGCGAAGGCGCGTCTTCGCATTTGCTTAACCAGGCGCGATGATCGCTCGGCCGAAGCACGATTTCGGGTTGCCTTTCGGCCCCGATTCGACGCCGAATCGAAAATGACGATTCGTCGGGGCTTTGTTCACGCGTCGCCCCGAAGGTTAACGCGTGGGCTGCCCCACTCTCCCGCGTGATCAACGATTGCTTAACACTCGCCGAAGAGCAAAATGGAATGGCCGGGCTCTCGCCCGGCCATTTTTCGTGGTGCAGCAGCGATCGCACGGCAGTGACATGCCCGTGTGGCGGATGCGCGTCGGGAAGACTGTCGGGAAAATGTGCGGGGCCATGCGGCCCCGCACATGAGCGACCTTGCTAGGATGCAGTCTTAGCCTCTATCGGCTTCCAGATGCTGATGTGACGGGTCTCCGGCATCAGGAAGAGGCAGAGTACGAAGCACACGGCCGGAACCGCGATCGGGTAGATTAGCGCGTCGCCGAGGCTGCCCGTCGCCTGGAAGGCCGCCGAGGTGATGAACGGCACCAACCCGCCACCCCAGCCGTTGCCGATGTGATACGGGACCGACACTGACGTATAGCGGATCCTGCCAGGGAAATATTCGGCCAGGAACGCCCCGATCGGCCCATAAACCATCCCGACATAGGAGACGAGGATAAAAATGATGAAGATCGCGACGGGATAGTTGATGTTGCCCGGCTGGGTGACAGTTCCCAACCATGAATACAGGGGGTAGTAGGTAACGGCAGCGAGCAGGAAGCCACCCAGGATTACCGGCTTGCGGCCGATCAAGTCGGACAACCAGCCAAAAAGGATCAAGGTTGGCGTTGCAATGAGCAGCGCGATTCCCACCATGAAGCTCGAGGTCACCACATCCACCTTGGAGACCTGCTGCAGGAAGTACAATGCCCAGAACTGGCCGCTGTACCAAACCACTCCCTCGCCAATGCACACGAGGCTGGCGATCAGCACGAACTTGATGTTGGGGCTGAGGAAGGCCTCCCTCCAAGGATTCTTGGTCATTTGCCCCTTGGCCTTGATCTCTTGGAAGATCGGGGTCTCCTGTAGCTGCAGGCGGATATAGATCGCAATCGCCACCAGCACGAAAGAGACCAGGAACGGGATACGCCAGCCCCAGTCGTCGAACGCTTCGGTGCCGACATACGCGCGCGTGCCGACAATCACGGCCGCCGACACCACGATCCCCAGAGTTGGAGAGGTTTGCAGCCAACCCGTGTAGTAACCGCGTCGTTCGTCCGACACATGCTCCGCGACGTAGGTAATGGCGCCGCCATATTCGCCACCCAGGCATAAGCCTTGGATTATCCGCAGGCCGAACAGAGTGAACGCTGCGGCGACACCGATCGATTGGAAGGTCGGGATCAAGCCGATCACCCCCGTGCCCAGCCCCATTCCACTCAGCGTGATGAGAAACGTGTATTTGCGGCCAACTCGGTCGCCCAGCCATCCGAAGAGGAAAGCCCCCAATGGACGGATGAGGAACCCGGCCGTGAACAGCGCAATCGTACTCAGAAGGGCTGCAACGGGGTTGCTCTTTTCGAAGAACTTGACCGAGAGGACGGCGGCCAGGCTCCCGAATATGTAGAAGTCATACCACTCGATGACGTTCCCGACCGACGCGGCGAAGATCACGCGGCGGAAATCCTTCGGGATTTGGCTAGCCATGTTGTCCTCCTTCTATTTCAGGACGTTTCCCCTAAGGCGGCGGTCGGAGAGGTCCGAGCCCGGAGTCATGGCGGTGACGCTCACGAGTATTCCTCCCCTATCGTCCCTTGGCCCGACGCGGATTGCGGCGCTTTTCGGGCATTGCCCGGAAACTAGGCGCTCACCGGCGGGCGAGTCCATGACCGGTGCCTTATCAATTCGTCGGGGGTCGGATGGGCGGCGTTCCGCCGCCCTTTCCGGTGGTGCAATAAGGTGTGCGCGGAGCGGCGGCGTCTCGCCGCCTATCCCGGTGGTGCAATGAGGTGCGCGGGACGCGCAGCCTCAGCGCCTCACGGCCTCAGGCGTGCCCCGACGGATCGACATTGCCGATCGGCAGCTTGCGGATGCGCTTGCCGGTCGCGGCGAAGATGGCGTTGCAGATGGCGGGAGCGATCGGCGGCGTGCCGGGCTCGCCGATGCCGCCCCATTTCCCGCCGCCCGACAAGACGAGATGCGTCTCGATCACCGGCGCATCGGCCATGCGGGCGATCCGGTAGGTGTCGAAATTCGATTGCTCGACCCGCCCATCCTTGATGGTGATCTCGCCGAACAATGCCGCCGTGAGCCCGTAGAGGATGGCGCTCTCGATCTGCATTTCGACATTGCGCGGATTGACCACATGGCCGCAATCGACGCCGGCTACCGCGCGCTCGACCTTCACCTCGCCCTGCGGGCCGATGGCGACCTCGGCGACCTGGCCGACGATCGTGCCGAAGGATTCGTGGATGGCGATGCCGCGGCCCTGCCCTTTCGGCAGCGGCTTTCCCCAGTCGCCCTTCTCGGCGATGGTGTCGAGCACGGCCAGGAAATCAGGCTTGCCCGCGAGCAGCTTGCGACGGAAGCGGTAGGGGTCCTCGCCCGCCGCGGCGGCGAGCTCGTCGATGAAGCTTTCGACCACGAAAGCGTTGATCGAGGAGCCGACCGAACGCCAGGGCATCACCGGCACATGGGTGTTCTTCAAGATGCAATCGACCTTGAGCGCATCCATCGCATAGGGGATGTTGGCGAGGCCCTCGACCGCGGGCGACTCGACGCCGCTCTCCGCCTTGCCCCAGCCGAGCGAGCGCATGATCGAGGCGACGGCGGTGCGCGCCTCGAGGGCCGTGATCCGGCCCTCCGCGCCGAGAGCCGCCTTGAAGCGGAGCGCCGCCTGGGGCCGATAGCGGTCACGCCGGATATCCTCCTCGCGCGTCCACAACACCTTCACGGGCTTGCCGATCGCCTTGGAGATGGTGACCGCCTGGGCAAGCTCGTCATTGACCGAACGCCGGCCGAAGCCGCCGCCGAGGAAGCAGTTATGGACATAGACCTGCTCTGGACGCATGCCGGCGGTCTTGGCGGCGAGCTGCAGCGCCGCCTCGGCGCTCTGCGTGCCCATCCACACATCGACGCGATCTTGCTGGACGAAGGCGGTGGCGTTGAGCGGCTCCATCGGCGCATGCGCCAAATGGGGCACTTCGTAGACCGCCTCGATCGTCTTGGCGCCCGAGCCGAAGCCCTGTGCCAGGTCGCCCTTCGATTTCGCGGTCACGGCCGCGCCATCGAGCGCTGCCCGATAATCATGGGCGAAGCCCTGCGAATCCGTGCCGGCGCCGGCCCCGTAATCCCATTCGATCTTGACGGCTGCCAGCGCCTCCTTTGCGCGCCAAAAGCGGTCGGCCACGACCGCGATGCCGTTCGGCACCGGCAGGGCATGGGTGACGCCGCGCCGTTTCAACGCCTGCGAGGCGTCGAAGGATTTGACGCTGCCTCCGAAGACCGGGCAGGCGGCGACGGCTGCGTAAACCATATCAGGAAGCTTGACGTCGATGCCGAATTTCGCCGTGCCATTGACCTTCTGCGCCGTGTCGAGCCGCGCCATCGGCTTGCCGACGAGGGTGAACCGGTCAGGGGTCTTGATGGGGGGCTCCTGCGCGAGCGTGATGCGCGCCGCATCCGCGGCGAGCGCGCCGAAACCGAGGCTCCTTCCGCTCGCCTTATGCGTGACCTTGCCATCGGCGGCCGCGCATTCGGATGCCGGCGCCTGGAATTGCCTCGCCGCGGCCTCGATGAGGCGCGCGCGGGCGCTGGCGCCGGCCTGCTGGATATATTCGCGCGAGCGGCGCACGCTGCTGCTGCCGCCGGTCGAGAGGCTCCTATAGACTTGGCCTTCCCGAACATTGCGATTGGCGGAGGCGTGCTCCACCTTGATCTTCGCCCAATCGCAGCCGAGCTCTTCGGCGAACAACATGGGTAGCGCCGTCGAGACGCCTTGGCCCATCTCGGATTTGGCGAGCCGCAGCGTGACCGTGTCGTCGGGCTCGATGAAGATCCAGGCGTTGACCTCGGCTCCCGTCGCGGGAGCCGCCTTGTCCCAAGGCTCGGCGCCGATCATCGCGGCCTCGGCGAGGCGTCCGGCGCCGACCGCGATGGCGAGGCCCCCGGTCGCGGAAAGCACCGCGAGCACGAAGCGGCGGCGGCTGAGATCGGGGCCCGCGACCCGGCTCACCGGGCGAAGGGCAACGGATTTGTCGATGGCGTTCATGGCGTCCTCCCTCTAGCCCTTCATCAGCGCCGCCGCGCGATGCACGGCGGCCCGGATGCGCGGATAGGTGCCGCAGCGGCAGATATTGGTGAGGCCGGCATCGATATCGGCGTCGGTCGGCTTCGGCGTCGCGCTCAGGAAGGCGGCGGCGGCCATGATCTGGCCGGATTGGCAATAGCCGCATTGCGGCACATCCTCGGCGATCCAGGCTTGCTGCACCGGATGCCTGGTCTCGGGCGACAGCCCCTCGATGGTGGTGATCTTCTGCGTGCCGACATCGCCGACCTGCAGCGAGCAGGAGCGCACCGCCTGGCCGTCGATATGCACCGTGCAGGCGCCGCATTGGGCGATGCCGCAGCCATATTTCGTGCCCGTGAGGCCGATCTCGTCGCGGATCACCCAAAGCAGCGGCGTTTCCGGCTCGATATCGAGATCGTAGCGGCGTTCATTGACGGTGAGCGTGATCATGACCGGTTTCCAATTTCCCAACGGAAGTTGCGCCGTGTCGGGGTGCGCTCGCGGCGCGCCCCCTTTGGCTACAAATCCATGTGAGTGAGAACGGTTCCAAACGAACCACGGAAGGCGAGGGTGGTCAATGCGCGGATCAGCGCATCTCGATCGGGCTGACGCCAATGTGATAATGATTGCGGGACGTTAATGTAGCCACCACATGTTATCCTTGGCCCGAGCAAGCGCATGTCCCTCCTCGTGAAGATCTGCGGTCTTTCGACGCCGGCCGCCGTCGATGCGTCGATCGAAGCCGGCGCCGACATGGTGGGCTTCGTGTTCTTCGCCAGGAGCCCGCGCCATGTCTCGCCGGCGAGGGCGGCCGCGCTCGCGGGCCGTGCTCGCGGGCGCGCCGCCATCGTCGCGCTGACGGTCGATGCCGATGATGCGGCGCTCGCCGTCATCGTCGAAGCGCTACGACCCGATCTGTTGCAGCTGCATGGGCTGGAAGGGCCGGAGCGCCTCGCGCATCTGCGCAAGAGGTTCGGTGTCAAGCTGATGAAGGCGATCGGCGTGGCGCGACGAGATGATCTCGGCGCGGCCAGGGCCTATGCGGCGGCCGATCGCCTGCTCCTCGACGCCAAGCCGCCGGCCGATGCCCTGCTGCCGGGCGGCAACGGGCTTGCCTTCGACTGGAGGATGCTCGAGGGGTTCGTCGCCGACGCTCCGATCATGCTCTCCGGCGGGCTCGATCCCGATAATGTCGGCGAGGCGATCCAGATCGCACAACCCGCCGGCGTCGATGTCTCGTCTGGCGTCGAGAGCGCGCCCGGCCTAAAGGACGAGACGAAGATCGCAGCCTTCGTCCGCGCGGCGCGCGCAGCGGCGGGCTGAAGGCGTAACGGGAGACCGGCCGTGAGCGTCGTTACCAAGCCGAACTCGTTCCGCAACGGCCCTGACGAACGCGGCCGCTTCGGCCTGTTCGGCGGGCGCTTCGTCGCCGAGACCTTGATGCCGCTCGTGCTCGATCTCGAGCGCGCTTATGCGCAAGCGAAGGCGGATCCGGCTTTCCGCGCCGAGATGGACCGCTTCTTGAAGCATTATGTCGGGCGGCCGAGCCCGCTCTACTTCGCCGAACGCCTCACCGGCCATTTCGGCGGCGCCAAGATCTACTTGAAGCGCGAGGAGCTGAACCACACCGGCTCGCATAAGGTGAACAATGTGCTCGGCCAGATCCTGCTCGCCAGGCGCATGGGCAAGACGCGCATCATCGCCGAGACGGGGGCAGGCCAGCATGGCGTCGCGACCGCGACCTTGTGCGCGCGCTTCGGCCTGACATGCATCGTCTATATGGGCGCGGTCGATGTGGCCCGTCAGCAGCCGAACGTCATCCGCATGCAGATGCTGGGCGCCGAGGTGGTGCCGGTGCAATCGGGCTCGAAGACGCTGAAGGACGCGCTCAACGAGGCGCTGCGCGATTGGGTGACGAATGTCGCCGACACGTTCTACTGCATCGGCACGGTGGCAGGCCCGCATCCCTACCCGATGATGGTGCGCGATTTCCAATGCGTCATCGGGGAAGAGGTCCGCGTCCAGATGCAGGAGGCGGAGGGGCGGCTGCCCGATTCGCTGATCGCCTGCATCGGCGGCGGCTCGAACGCCATGGGCCTGTTCCATCCCTTTCTGGATGACCCAGAGGTTGCGATCTACGGCGTCGAGGCCGCCGGGCATGGCATCGCAAGCGGGCTGCATGCGGCTTCGCTCACGGGCGGGCGCCCCGGCATCCTGCACGGCAACCGCACCTATCTGCTGATGGACGCGGACGGGCAGATCACCGAAGCCCATTCGATCTCGGCCGGGCTCGATTATCCGGGCATCGGCCCTGAGCACTCCTGGCTGCACGAGACCGGGCGGGTGACTTACCTGTCGGCGACCGACGCTGAGGCGCTCGAAGCCTTTCAGTTGCTCTCCAAGCTCGAGGGCATCATCCCGGCGCTCGAATCGGCGCATGCGCTGGCGCGCGCGGCCGAGCTCGCGCCGCAGCTGCCGCGCGACCATCTGATGGTCGTCAACCTCTCGGGCCGCGGCGACAAGGATGTGCCGCAAGTCGCCGAGATGCTCGCGAGGCAGTGAGCACGCGCCATCTCCTGGTCGCCGGCGCCGCGCTCATCGGGTTTGTCCTCTCCGCGAACGGCGTATCGAGCGCGGAGGGCGAGTTGCGGCTGATCCTCGGCGATTTCCTGGCGCTCGAAACCGGCGGCGTCCAGGCGCTCACCATCGAGAACCGCTCATCAATGCCGCTTCGCGGCGCCGATATCCGCTGCCTCTTCGCCGCCCTCAACCAGAAGACGCATCTGTCCGAGGATATCGTCGGCTGGGGAGAAGCCTCGATATCCACGGTCGGGGCGGGCGACACCGGGGCGGTCGAGGTCGTGGAGTTCCATTATGAAGGCCGCCCGCCCGCCGATCACACGCATTGCGGCATCCAGAAGGTGACGTGGTGAGAAGGCGCGCCGCCGAGCCCGGTCAGCAGGTGACGAGATCCGTGTGCCCGAAGCCCTTGGAGTAATCGAGCACCGAGATGACCGTCGGAGTCACGCGGAACAGGCGAATCTGGTCCGGGGTCGGCATGGGCACCGGCAGGGAGGTGGCGTCGGGGTACTTCAGTGGGAGCATGCGCAAGATCTTGTTCGCTTCAGCCGGATCGTCCACCGCCCGCGCATGCGCCGCCATGGACAGGCCGGTGATAGCCATCAGATCAGCGGTATCGTGGTCGATCGTCAGGGAGACCCGATCATCTCGCGCCAGATTTCTCGCCTTCTGGCTCTCCGGGCCGCAGAGAAAGTAGAGGGTAAGGCCTTCGTTCACGTAGCCGACGGTCGTTGCCTGGGGCCAGCCGTCCGGCCGCAGCGTCGCAACCGTCATGATCCGGTGTTGGTCCAGGAGCATCAGGATCTTCCTTCTGATCTCTTCGTGCATGGCTGGTCTCCATGATCGCCGACAGGGCAGAGCAGGCCGGGCAAGTGTAGGCCGGCAGGCGGCGCGGCGTTGACGCAGGTCAACGACGACGCAAGCCAACCAACCCTCGGCACCAATCTGGCCTTTGATGATGAGCCCGTCATTCGCTCGAGCGGCGCTCAATGTACAGGGAATGGTCGCGGGGCTGGGCGCTGAATGTCCGGAGTTGGTCAACTCAGGTCATATGGCGACCGAAGACGAATGACCTTGGGCCAAAAGCGCCCGTTACACATGCGCCTCGTGAACTTCAGGATGGAAAGCGGTCGTTCACTTTGGCCAAGTTGAACGAACCAGGCGCGCAACAATCGATCATCCGCGTCCACGATCAATTTGGACATTTGCGTTCGATCAAGCCGACAATCTCAGAATCCCGATCCCATCCGATATGAGGTCGGCTTGGCTCAGTCTGGGCATAGTGGCTGGCAAGAATTCCTTTAGCCGAAACGATCGGGCCGAAATGCCGAAAGATCCACAAGGTCGTCACGTTGTTCGATCAGGCCGGCGACAGCGCGGCTCGTAATGCCTGCCAAGGTCATGCCGAGGTGCCCGTGGCCAAAGGCAAGGATCACGTTTGGGTGGCGTCGACTGCGACCGATGACGGGCTTGGAATCGGGAAGGGATGGGCGAAGGCCGAGCCAAGGCGGCTGGGCTGGCCCGATATCCGGGAGCAGTTTGCGGACGCCCCGTTCGAGCAGAGCAATCAGCTTAGGATTCGAGGGCGCGGCTAGCCCGCCGAGCTCGACCATTCCGGCGACGCGTAGGCGGCCTTGCATGGGGGTCATGTAAAATCCGAGCTCGACCGGACATACAGGCCTCCCGAGGGGAGCAACCTCCATGGCGAATTCGATATGGTAACCGCGTTCCGTGTCGAGAGGGATGTGCTCGCCGGCCTGCCGCGCCAAGGAGCGCGACCAGGCTCCAGCGGCAACAACGACCGAATGTGCATCGACATTGCGATCGCCACATTTTAGCCGGATGTGCCCGCTGCGGTGTGGTTCCAATCGCTCCACGTAGGCGCATCTGAACGACGCGCCGTATGACTTCACCTTTATGGCGAGGCGCTCACTAAGAACGCCCGGGTCGACGATATGGACCGCATCCGGAAAGAAAAGGCCGCAGCTAGCCGGGGGAAGCTTAGGTTCCAGCTTGGCGATTTCGGTTGAAGTCAGCCATTCCTGACGGACGCCCAGTTCCTCGCGCAAGCACATGCTCCAGTCCCTGTGGCTTGCCGGCAACCCTTTACGATAGACGTAAAGGCATCCTTCCTGGCGAAAGAGATCGGAGAGTTCGGCATCTGCGCCGAGATCGCGCCAGGCCGGCAAGGCCTCCTTGAGCAAGGCGGCGAGCGCGTAGCCGTTGCGGCGCGCCTTGTTCGGCAGGGACTCCCGGGCGAAGCGCGCGAGCCATGGGAGAAGCGCGGGCAAGGCGGTGGGCCTTATCGACAGCGGACTTTCAGGGCTGAAGAGCAGTCGGGGCAGATTGCGCAGGACGTCCGGGTTGCCGACCGGCGCACAGGCATAGGGGGCGAGTGTGCCGGCATTGCCGTGCGATGCTCCGCAGCCCGGCCGGTTCGGATCGATGACGACAACCTCGCGGCCGGCCGCGGCCAGACGCAACGCGGTCGTCAAACCGATGATGCCGGCACCGATGACCGCGACATCCGTCTTTAGCGGCTGAACCACAACCCGTCAGACCGCACCGGAGATTTCGAGATGGCCGGCATTCAGGAGGTCGGCGATGATCTGCAGCGCCTGTCGCAGCTCCGCCGGCGAGGGCGCGGCGCCGACATTGATGCGCACCGCATGGGTGAGAGTTTCGCGTCCGACGGCGAAGGCATCGGCAGGAAGCACGCCGACGCCGCGCTGACGGCAGATCCTTGCGAAGGCCGCGCCACGCCAAGGTTCGGGCAGATGCAACCAGGCATGGGTCGACGTCTCATGCGTCTGAACATCGAAGCCCGCGAGGACGTCGCGCAGGATGGCTTGCCGGCGCCGCAGTTCCTCACGTTGGATCTCGATGATCCGCGTCGCTGTCCCATCTTCGAGAAGATTGGTCGCGACCAGCGCGGTGAGCGGGCTGATGCTCCAACAATCGATCCGCAGCGCCGCAGCGACATGGCCCAGAACCGCGCGCGGAGCGACCACGACCCCATAGCGAAGACCGGGAGCGATGCATTTCGACAGGCAGCTGATGTGGATGGTCAGCTCGGGCTCCAGGGTGGCGAAGGACGGGATAACGGTATCGAGCAACGGCCGGTAGACGTCATCCTCGATGATCAGCACGTTGTGGCGCCGCGCGATCGCGGCGAGCGCGTGACGGCGCTCCTCGCTCAAGGTGATCGTCGTCGGGTTGTGCAGGCTCGGCACCAGAAAGACGGCACGAGGACGCAAGGCCGCGCAGGCCTTGTCGAAGGCATCCGGCCGCATGCCGCCTCTGTCCATCGGTAATCCGCGCAGGTCGAGCCCCAGCGAACGGCAAAGCGCGCTGATGCCCTGATAGGTTATCGAATCGGCCAGGATGATGTCGCCGTGCTGGGCCGTGGCGCGCAAGACGCAGGCGAGACCGTGCTGCGCGCCATCCGTGAGGACGACGCGGCTGGCATCGCCGTCGCCGGCTATGCCGGCGAGCCAGGCGGCGACCGTCGCGCGTGCCCAAGCCGGTCCCTCCGGGGGATGGTAGTCCCGGAGGTTCCCGAAGCGCCGGTCCCTGGGGAGGCGGGGCAGGAGCGTCGCCAGCGCGTCGAGATAGGCCGTCGTCGGCGGACGATTGATCGAGAGATCGATCAACCCGGCCTCGTCGCTCGGAGCGGATTTGAATGCGACTTCGTCCGTCTCGCGGGAGGCGATCCGCGTTCCGCGGCCTGGGCGGGCTTCTACGAGGCCTTGCTGTTGCAACGTCGAAAAGGCGCGCGTCACCGTCGTGACATTGATGCCCAGCGCCCGGGCGATCTCGCGATGCGGCGGCAGCTTGTCGCCCTCGACCAGCTCGCCGCTTGCGATGCGCCTGCCGATCGCCTCGGCCAGACGCTGGTAAACGGGGCGATCATTGTCCGGCAATTCCAGATTATCGAGCATGCTTTGCG
>JBIOEJ010000023.1:0-54968 GCA_044445965.1 Hyphomicrobiales bacterium | reverse complement strand
GATCTACCAGGACTTCGCGCTGTGCGGGAACATGGATGTCGGGCAGAACATCTTCCTCGGCCGCTGGCCGCTGCGCCTGCGCCTCTTCGTCGACCGGCCGCGCATGTACGCGGATGCGGCGCGGGTCCTCGATCGCCTCAAAGTCGACGTGAACTCGGTGCACGCCAAGGTCGAGAGCCTGTCGGGCGGGCGCCAGCAATCCGTCGCCATCGCACGCGCCATCTCCTTCGAGCCGAAGGTCGTGATCTTCGACGAGCCGACCGCCAATCTCTCGGTGATGGCGACCGCCAAGCTGCTCGAGACGATGTCCGAGCTGAAGCGCCAGGGCGTATCGCAGGTGATCATCTCGCATCGCCTCACCGATATTTTCGAGGTCGGCGACCGGGTGATGGTGCTGAAGCGCGGCGTCAATGCCGGCGAGCGCCAGATCAAGGACACGACCGCGAAGGATGTGCTGGAGCTGATCGTCGCAGGCGCCGCGTGAAGCTCCTATGTCGAAACTCGATATTGCACCGATGGAGCCTTTGCGCTTGATCCCGCCATGAAATCTGCGATCGAAGCCGTCTACCATATCAGTTGCGATGCGCGCTCCATCGAGGAGCGCGCCTTCGCGGTCGCCGTTGAGCAGAGCGTCGAGATGCCGGTCTCGGCGATCGAGGACGAAGCCGTGCAAGGCGAGATCGTCGGCCAGGTCCGCGGCATCAGGGATCTCGGCCGAGGGCTCTTCGAGGCCCGCATCGCGCTCAACGTCGAGACCACCGGGCACGACGCTGGGCAGCTCATCAACATGCTGTTCGGAAACGCCTCCATGCTCGAGGACGTGCGGCTGCACGACGCCCTGCTGCCTTTGGAGACGCTCAGCGCCTTCGGCGGGCCTCGCCAAGGCTTCGCGGAGCTACGCGCTCGCGTCGGCGCCCATGGCCGGGCGCTCACCTGCTCGGCGCTGAAGCCGCAAGGCATGCCGAGCGCGAAGCTCGCCGATCTCGCGCGCCGCTTCGCGGCGGGCGGCGTCGACTATATCAAGGACGATCATGGGCTCGCCGACCAGGCCTATTCGCCCTTCGCCGAACGGGCCGAGGCGGTGGCTCGCGCCTTGCGTGCCGGCGGCTACAAGACCCGCTATGTGCCGAGCCTCACGGGCGATCTTGACGCTCTGCGACGACAGATCGGTATCGCCCGGGCGGCCGGCATCGATACCGTCATGGTCGCGCCGATGGTCGCCGGGCTCTCCAACGCTCACGCCCTGATGCGCGACAACACCGATCTCGCCTTCCTGGCCCATCCCTCGCTCGCGGGCGCTGCCCGCATCGCTCCGTCTTTGCTGATCGGCAAGCTGTTTCGCTTGTTCGGCGCCGGTGCTGTCGTCTTCCCGAATTACGGCGGGCGCTTCGGCTATTCGCGCGACATCTGCCGGGCGCTTGCCAGCGCCGCCCTGGACGAATGGGGCGGCATGCGCCCTGCCGTGCCGGTTCCGGCCGGCGGCATGACGCTCGCGCGGGTGCCGGAGCTCCTTGATTTCTACGGCGCCGAGGTCATGTTGCTGATCGGCGGCAATCTGCTCGCTGCTCGCGAGCACCTCGTCGAGGAGACCGCGGCTTTCGTCGCTTGCGTGGAACGTTATGCCCATGGATGACGTGACCAACCCGCCGAGGCCGGCGCATCGCAGAGCCCACGGCCATCGTTGGGATCAGGTTGAGCTGCGCCCCTACAAGGAGGACGGGCGGGCGCTGTTCAAGGACATCTCGCGCCAGATCCTGTTCTCGGACCCCAAGCTCGACAGTGAGCTGCGCTATTTCGAGGTCGAACCCGGCGGCTTCTCGACGCTCGAGCGTCACGACCATATGCATGCCGTGACGGTGCTGCGCGGGCGCGGCCATTGCCTGGTCGACCGGGACATACGCGCCATCGAGCTCCATGACCTCGTCATCGTGCCGCCTTGGAGCTGGCATCAGTTCCGCGCCACCTCGAGCGAGCCGCTCGGCTTCCTTTGCATGGTCAATGCCAGGCGCGACAAGCCGCAGCTGCCGACGGACAAGGATCTGGCGGAGCTGCGCAAGGACAAGATCGTGGCCTCCTTCCTGGAAGGAAGGACCGAACCCCGCTGACCTCGCTGTATTTTCCTGTTGTTTACAGCGTGGGCGCCATAAAAGCCGGCAAATCACTCAGCGGCACCGATACGGGTGATAGTAGCACCAGCTGCCACTTTGGGGAACGACGGCCGGCCCATATGGCGCCCCCTGCCAGCCGCCTTGGCCACGCCGCCCGTAGCCATAATAGCCGCCATAGCCCCCTTGCTGCCAGGCGGGGCTGCCGCCGCCGGCGGGGCTATCAAGGGGCCTACCGCCATCGCCGCGTCCCTGCACTCTTAGGAAGGGACCCTTCGCCGCCGGGCCCTGGGCAAGCGCCGCGCTCCCTCCGTCATGGGCGACCGGCATGGCCGGGGCCGGCGAAGGCGCGACGGATATGGTCGCCGCCAGGATGGCGGAGGCGACCGGTAGACCAGCGGTCTTGAAGGTGTTCATGGCTTGGTCCTCTGCTTCATCCGTTTGAGCCGGCTGATGCCGGCATCGGTTCCTCGACGCTCGCCGCGGGAACGAGAGGCTTTCGCCATCGCCTCCCATCCGTTAGATCGGCTCGGCCACCAGCCATAGTCTCCGGAATCGGAACCGCTCATGAACGTCTTGGACAATCCCTTCCGCCAGCTCCTGAAGGGCGATCGCGTGCCGCTCGGCGCCTGTGTCTTCATGGCGGCGGTGAAAGCGGCGCTCGCCAAATGATACGCGTTCTCGGCATCGAGACGAGTTGCGACGAGACGGCCGCCGCCGTGGTCGCGCTCAATGACGACGGCAGCCGGCAAATTCTCGCTAACGAGGTTCTATCGCAAATTGCCTTGCATGCGCCCTATGGCGGCGTGGTGCCGGAGATCGCGGCGCGCCATCATGTCGAGGCCCTCGACACCATCATCGCGCTGGCGCTCACCAACGCCAAGTTGGCGCTGAAGGATGTCGATGCGGTCGCGGTCGCGGCCGGCCCGGGGCTGATCGGTGGCCTGATCGTCGGCACCACCACGGCAAAGACCTTGGCCCTCGTGGCCAAGAAACCCTTCATCGCCGTGAACCATCTCGAAGGCCATGCGCTGACCGCACGGCTGACGCATGCGGCCGCCTTCCCCTTCCTGCTGCTGCTCGCCTCCGGAGGCCACACTGCCTTGGTGGCGGCGCGCGACGTCGGCGACTACGTGCGGCTCGGCGCGACGATCGATGACGCTATCGGCGAAGCCTTCGACAAGGCGGCGAAGCTGTTAGGCCTCCCATATCCGGGCGGGCCCTCGGTCGAGAAGGCGGCCGAGCAGGGGGATCCCGAGCGTTTCGACCTGCCGCGCCCGCTGATGGGGCGCTCCGGCTGCGATTTCTCGCTCTCGGGCCTGAAGACGGCGCTGCGGCTTGCTTCCGAGCGCATCTCGCCGCTCACGGCGACCGATGTCGCCGATCTCTGCGCCTCCTTCCAGGCGGCGATCGTCGATGTCGTGGATGATCGGGTGCGGCGCGGCCTTCAGGCTTTCGCCGGCATCGCCGGCAGGCCGACGGCGCTGGTCGTCGCCGGCGGGGTGGCGGCCAATGGCCCACTGCGCCAAGCGCTGGCTCGCCTCGCCGCCGAGGCCGGGCTCAAATTCATCGCGCCGCCGCTCGGCCTGTGCGGCGACAACGCCGCCATGATCGCTTGGGCCGGCATCGAGCGGCTGCGGCGCGGCCTCACCGACGACCTCACGGCGCCGGCCCGCGCCCGCTGGCCGCTCGGCGAGGAGATCGAGCGCGCGCCTGCCGCCGGCTGATGGCCCGCTTCGCGACGATCGGCATCGCCGGCGCCGGCGCCTGGGGCACGGCGCTCGCCAATGCGGCGGCGCGCGCCGGCCGGCGCGTGGTCTTGTGGGCGCGCGATCCGCGGCAAGCCGAGGCGATGCGGCGCGAGCGCGAGAACCGCGCCAAGCTGCCGGGTCTGCGCCTCGACGCCGCGGTGACCCCGACATCCGCCCTCGCTGCGCTCGCCGATGCGCAAGCCGTCCTGGCCGCCGTGCCCGCGCAGGCGGTGCGCGATCTCTGCAGGGCGGTGGCGCCGGTCGTGCCGGAGCATTGCCCGGTTGTCGTCTGCGCCAAGGGCATCGAACGCGGCACGCGGAGCTTCATGACCGAGATCGTCGCCGAGATCTTGCCGCGCGCTCGAGCCGCCATCTTGTCCGGCCCGAGCTTCGCGGCAGATGTCGCCGCCGGCCTGCCGACCGCCGTCGTGATCGCCTCTGTGGAGCCTGGGCTCGCGGGCGAGCTCGCCGGCGCCCTGTCCTCACCGACGCTGCGTCTCTACCACAGCACCGATGCGCGTGGCGTCGAGATCGGCGGAGCGGCGAAGAATGTGCTCGCCATCGCGGCCGGTGTGGTCGAGGGGCGGGGTCTCGGCGACAGCGCCAAGGCGGCTCTGGTGGCGCGCGGCTTTGCGGAGCTGCGCCGCTTCGCCGCAGCCTATGGCGCGAAGCCCGAGACGCTGATGGGCTTGTCCGGCCTCGGCGATCTGATCTTGTCCGCCTCGACCCCGAAATCGCGCAACTTCGCGCTGGGCCTCGCGCTCGGGCGCGGCGAGCGGCCGCAGACCGCGGCGCATGGCAAGCTCGCCGAAGGCGCCTTCACGGCGAGCGTGCTGTGCGAGATGGCGCTCAGTGCCGGCATCGCCATGCCGGTGTCGGAGGCGGTGGCCGCGATCCTCGACGCCAAGCTCTCGATCGACGACGCCATCACGGCCTTGATGAGCCGGCCGGTCAAGGCGGAGGAGTGATGCCAGAGCATTTTCCGGCGAAGTGCCTCCGGTTCGCCGCAGAAAATGCGGCAAGAAAAAAAGAGCCTTGGTCCGATTCAATCAGACCGGGCGAGGCTCCAGCCCTAATTTCTGCTCGCGGCGCCGGTCCTTTAGGCACCCTGACCTTGTATACTCGGCGCGTCCCGCCTCTGATTCGCCAGATAGTGAGTTGATCCATGCGCGTTGCCTCGTCCCGCCTCGCCTCGCTGGCATTTCTTCTCGCGCTCGCTTCCTGCCAACAGGCGGCTCAAGCGCCCGCGCCGCAGGCCGCCTCTCAGCCGCCCGGCTACGCCACCGAGCGCTACACGCCGCAAGGTTTCGCGCTGCCGGGCGGCGAGGGCTGCCAGGGCGATGTGTCGCGCTTTCGCGCCGTGATGAGCAACGACTACCAGACCGGCAACGTCAATCTGACCGTGTACAAGCAGATCACCGCCGAGATCGACCAGGCTGACCATGTCTGCGCCTCCGGGAGCAGCGCGCAGGCGAGCGCCATGATCCGCGCCACCAAGGCAAAATTCGGTTACCCTTAGAGCATGATCAAGCTCGGCACGCGTGGCAGCCCGCTCGCCCTGGCGCAGGCACACGAGCTGCGCGCATGGCTGGTGCGGGCGCGGGCTCTTGCTGCCGATGCCATCGAGGTGGTCGTCATCCGCACCACCGGCGACCGCATCACCGACCGGGCCTTGGCGGACGCGGGCGGCAAGGGGCTGTTCACCAAGGAGCTCGACGAGGCGCTCATCGACCGCCGCATCGACATCGCGGTGCATTCCGCCAAGGATTTGCCGACCATTTTGCCGCAGGCCGTCTTTATAGCCGGCTATCTGCCACGAGAGGATGCGCGCGACGCGCTGGTCGCGCCGCGCTTCGGCAGCCTCGACCAGCTCCCCAGCGGCGCGCGCATCGGCACTGCCTCGGTGCGGCGCGAGGCGCAGCTCAGGAGGCTACGTCCGGATATTCGGGTACAGCTCCTGCGCGGCAATATCGATACGCGCCTGCGCAAGCTCGCCGCGGGCGAATGCGACGCTACGCTCCTGGCGCTTGCCGGTCTCAAGCGGCTCGGCCTCGCGGCCAAGGCGACGCAGATCCTCGATGCCGCGACTTTCATTCCGGCCGTTGGCCAAGGGGCGATCGCGCTCGTGGTGCGTCTGGGCGATGCCGCCATCGCCTCGCTGCTCGCGCCCGCGCTCGATGCGCCGACGGGCACGGCGCTGGCGGCCGAGCGCGCCTTCCTCGCAAGGCTCGACGGCTCCTGCCGCACTCCGATCGCCGGTCATGCGGTCACGGAGGGCGCGCTTCTGCGTTTTCGCGGCATTGCGCTGAGGCAGGACGGAACCGACGCGGTCGAGGTGGCGCGGCAGGGTTTGCCCGAGGACGCGGCGAAGCTCGGCGCCGACGCCGCAGTGGAGCTGCTGGCGCGCCTGCCGGCCGATATCCTTGCCGCAAGGGGATGAAACGCCGGGCAGCCAAGGAGGCCGCATTTGGAAACGCCCGAGCGGAGTGCGGGGCTAAGCGCTTGACGCAGGCCCCTCAAATGAAGGTCCTCGTGCTTCGCGCCCAACCGGCGGCGGCGCGTACCGCCCGGTGCTTGGCGCGACTCGGGCATGACGCTGTCGTCGCGCCGCTATTCGAGGTTGCGCCGCTCAATGAGGGGCGGCTCCCGGCCGACAAGTTCGAGATGCCTTATGGGGCCGTGATCGCGGCGAGCGCCAACGCCTTCGCGGCTCTGCACGCCGAAAGCCGCGGCACTCTCGCCGGCTTGCCGGTCCTGGTGGTCGGCGAACGCACCGCGAGGGCGGCTGAAAGCATGGGGCTGCGTCCCGTTCGGCCGGCATTTCAGACGGCGCGCGAGCTTGCCTCGGCACTTGGCGAAAGCGTGTCGCCAGGGCGCCTTCTCTATCTCGCGGGCCGTGACCGGCGCCCGGATATCGAAGCCGCCCTGCGAAACCAAGCGCGGCCATTCACCCTCGTCGAAATCTACGCCGCCAATAGGGTGCCGGCGCTGCCTCCGGCAGCTGCGACGGCGCTGCGGTGCGGCGAGATCGAAGCGGTGCTGCATTATTCGGTGCGCTCCGCTTGCGCCTATGTGACGCTCGCCGAGGCGGAGACCCTTTTGCCCCAAGCCTTGGCGCCGATTCAGCTCTGCCTTTCCGCCGCCATCGCCCGGGAGGTCGCTGGGGCGAGGCTCGTGAAGTTCGCTGCCTCGCCGGATGAATCCCATCTCCTGGCGCTGCTGGGGCCGGCCCGCCGATCATGAATCGGGCGCGGCCCTTGCCCCTCGCCGCAATTCTTGCAATCGAGGCGTCTACAGCGCTTCCGGCGAAACCCGAGCTCTCGGTCCGAATTCTTCGATCGGATCGGGAACGCTCCCGGCCAGAGCAGGTGGTCATCGCATGAGCGATACGGATCGACGCGACACATCGTCGGGGACCGGCGCGCCGAAGGTGAGGCAGCGACGCGGCCGCGCGGCCGCAAGCTCCCCTGAAGCGGCCGCCGAGCTCCAGGACGAGACGACGGCCATGGCACAAGACGAGGCCGAAGCGCGGGAACCGGTGCCGGCGCCAGGCTTGATCCCCGGGACCGAACCGGTCGAGCCCGCGCCGCCGACGCGGCCGGCGTCGACGGAGATCCAGGCCGCCGCAAGAAGCGACGGGAGTTCCGGTCTGCCGACCCAAGAAGCGCCGGCCCAGGATGCACCGGCCCAAGAAGCGCCGGCCCAAGAAGCGCCGGCGCCGCAGACAGGCCCCGCGGACGATGCGGGCTTGCCTACGCAGATCGCGTCGAAGCCGACCCAGCCGAGCGCGGCAGCAGTGCAAGAGGAAATGCGAAAGGGGCTCTGGGGTTCGGCGCAGCCCGTATCTCCGCAGGTCGCCGAAGCGACCGCTCCAGCGCCCGCCGCTAACCGCTCGCTCACGCTCGCGGCGCTGGCGCTCTCGGTGCTGTTGCCCGGCGCGCTCTACGCCTACCTTTCGGCGAACGGCGTCTTCGACCGCGATGTTGGCCGCTTGTCGCAGATCGAAAGCTCGCTCGCCGCGCTCCGTGCCGCGCCCGAGCCGCGGCCTGAGGTCGCGCGCGCCGATCTCGATAAGCTCGCCGCGCGGGTCGATCAACTCGAGAGGGCAGTCGCTACGGAGAGCCGGCGGCCGCAGTCTCCCGCCGCCGCCCCCTCGCCGGACGCGATTGACGCTGAGCTGCAAGCCGCGTCGCGCGACGCCAAGGAAGCCTTGGCGCTGGCGAAGACCGCCGCCGAAGGAGCGAAATCCGCCGAGGCCGTCTCCTCGGGGCTGGCGCTCCTGGAGACCAAAATCGCCGCGCTCGAAAAGCGGCTCGCGGTGCTCGAGCAATCGGCCTCCTCGCGGCCGAGGGAAGCTTCGAGCGCGCCCTCGATCCTGATCATGGCACGCACCGTCGCGAGCGATTTGAGCGCAGGCGCGCCCTATACGGGCGAGCTCGACGCGCTTTTGCGGCTCGGTGCCGACCCGAAGCTCCTCGAGGCACTTCGGCCCTTCGCCGAGAAGGGCGCACCGTCGCCGGCGGCGCTCGGCGCGGATTTCGAGACAGAGCTCAACGCCGCGCGGGTCAAGGTTGCCGATGCGTTGCCGCCCGCGAGCTTCTGGGAGCGGATCACGAGAGCGCTCGGCCAGCTCGTGCGTGTGCGCCGCATCGGCGCTGACGATCCGGGCTCGCCGGCAGCGACCGTGGAGGAGGCGCTTGCCCGCGGGGACGTCGCCGCCGCGCGCGATGCCTGGAACGGCTTGCCCATCTTCGAGAAGAGCGCGACGCCCGTCTCGGGCGCGCGCATCAAGGCTCTCGCCGATGCCTATGACGGCGTGCGGCGCATCAGCGGGGCCGCGCTCGAGGCGATTCGGCGTTCCGGCAGCGGCGAAAACGGCGGTTGAGCGAGATGTGGCGCATCATCCTGTTCCTCGTCGCCGTGGTCGCGGCAGCCTTTCTATGCATCTTCATCGTCGAGCAGCATGGTGTCCTGTCGCTCTCGCTCGGCTCGCGCGTCTACGAGACCTCGCTCGCCGTTGCACTCGCGGCGCTTTTGCTCTTGGCGCTCGTGATCTATCTGGCGTTCCGCCTGCTGGTCTTGGCGCTGCGGTTGCCGCTCGCGACCTTCGAGCTCTCCCGTTCGCGCCGCAAGGCCAAGGGCAGCGCCGCGATCTCGAAAGGCCTCGTCGCCGTCGCATCGGGCGATCTGAACGCCGCCGCCCGCCACGCGCAGACCGCGGAGCGCCTCGCCGGACATGAGCCCCTGGCGCTCCTCCTCAAGGCGCAGGCGGCGCAACTGCAAGGCGATCGGGCGACGGCCAAGCAGGCCTTCGCGCGCATGGCCGAGATTTCGGATACGCGCGGGCTCGGCCTGCGTGGATTGTTCGTGGAGGCGCGGCGCAGGGGTGACGGGACGGCCGCGCATCACCATGCGGCCGAAGCCACTCAGCTCGACGTGTTCCTTCCCTGGGCGCATGAGGCGACCCTCATGGCGCAATGCCAGGCGCGCGATTGGCTGGCGGCGCTGACAACGCTCGAGCGCAATCACCGGCTCGGCGCCATGGGTGCGGGCGAGATGCGCCGCGCCAAGGCGGCGCTGCTCGCGGCGCGCGCTCTCGATCTGCGCCGCACCGAGCCCAAGGAGGCGTTGAAGGCGGCGTTCAATGCGCTCAAGATCGACCCTGGTCTCACGCCTGCGGCCGCCACCGCGGCGAGGCTGCTGGCGCAGCAGGGTCAGCAGGGCAAGGCGGCGCGGATCATCGAGGCTGCCTGGCGGCTCGCGCCGCATCCCGACCTCGCCTCGGCCTATCTCGCCTTGCGCTCCAATCCATCGGCGGCCGAGCGCGTGAAGCAGATCGCCAGGCTCGCCGCCTTGAAGCCGGAGGAGGAGGAGAGCGTCGTGGCGCTCGCCCAGGCTTTTCTCGCCGCGCGCGAATTCGCGCAGGCGCGAGCCGCGCTTGCGTCCTTGGCCGAGGGCCGGCCGACCGCGCGCATCTGCGTGCTGATGGCGGAGATCGAGGAGGCCGAGAACGGCATGACCGGGCACGCCCGCGAATGGCTGGCGCGGGCCGCGCATGCGCCGCGCGACCCGGCCTGGATCGCCGACGGGGTGGTCTCGTCGCAATGGGAGCCGGTGGCGCCGGAAAGCGGCCGCATCGGCGCATTCGCCTGGGAGCATCCGCCCGAGCTCGCCGGGCCGGCACCGGGTGAGGCCAATGTGCCGGCGCGCATGGAGGCGCCGCGTCCGTCGCCGCAGCTTCCTCCGCCGGTCGCCGCCGCTGGCGGCGTCCTCGACGGGGATAGACCCCCTGTCGCACCGGCCCCGGCCGGTGCCTCGGTCGGGCCGGTCCCGTCGGCGGGATCGGGCGAGCCTGTGGAGCCCGCCTCCCAACCGGCAAAGATCGCATCTGTCACCTTTCCGCTCGACAGAGCTCCCGATGATCCGGGAGCCGAGCCGGCGAGAGGCAAGGGGCTGTGGAGCCGCCTCACGAGATGAAGGCGCCGCGCATGAGCTTGCCGGAGCTTGCCCGAGATCCCGCGCTCGACGCGCTCGCGGCTCGCGCGGAAGCATGGTTCTCGACCTTGCGTGACGCTATCTGCACCGAAATCGAGGCCATCGAAGCGCAGGCGAAAGCTCCATTCCCCGCCGGCGTCAGGGAGCCCGGCCGCTTCGTCCGCGAGCCTTGGCGGCGCACCGACCGGGACGGCGCGCCGGGGGGCGGCGGCGTCATGGCCACGCTGCGAGGCCGCGTCCTCGAGAAGATCGGCGTGCATGTGTCGAGCGTCCATGGCGCCTTTTCGCCGGAATTCGCGAAGCAGATGCCGGGCGCCGAGATGGATCCGCATTTCTTCGCGACCGGCATCTCCCTCATCGCCCATCCCTGGAATCCGCATGCGCCGACCGCCCATATGAACACGCGCTTCGTGGTGACCACCAAGGCTTGGTTCGGCGGCGGCGCGGACCTGACCCCGATGCTCGATCGGCGCAGATCGCAGAGCGACCCGGATGCCATCGCCTTCCACGCCGCCATGAAGGGCGCCTGCGACGCGCATGGCGGCGTCGCTTCCCATGCGCGCTACAAAGCGTGGTGCGACGAGTATTTCTTCCTGAAGCATCGCGGCGAGCCGCGCGGTATCGGCGGCATCTTCTTCGACAATCTCTGGTCCGGCGACCCGGAAGCCGATTTCGCTTTCGTGCGCGCGGTCGGCACGAGCTTCCTCGATATCTATCCGCGCCTCTTGCGCGCCGATATCGCGACGCGCTGGACCGAGGCCGAGCGCCGGGAGCAGCTCACGCGGCGCGGCCGCTATGTGGAGTTCAACTTGTTACATGACCGCGGCACGATCTTCGGCCTGCGCACCGGCGGCAATGTCGAGGCCATTCTGTCGTCGCTGCCTCCAACCGTGGCTTGGCCGTGAGCACCCCGCCTCGTGGCCCCTTGCGGGAGAGGCGAAGGTCGCTGTGCTCCGTCAACGTGGCGCCGCCGCCACGCCGGCGGTCGAGCGCAGCGTGTCTCCGGCATTCTCGCCGAGCTCGTCGAACCTGTCGCCGAGCGTCTCGCGCGTGCGCCCGTCGACGACGGCGAGTGGGGCCGAGACCGCGAGCGCGGCCGCCGAGCCGACAGTCGAGGCGGCGCCCGTCGCCACCCTGCCCATCCTCTCGCCGAGACCCGCCGTGTCCTCATCGATCGCTTGACCCTCGACGAGACGTTGCCCGATGAAGCGCACGACCTCCGGGCTCGCGGCGAATTTGCCATGCCTGAGAGCATCGTCGGTCTTAAGCCTGGTCAAGTCGAAGACCGTGATGCGCTCCTTCTCGAGCTCGGTGCGGTAGGGCTCAGCCTCCGGATCGATGGCGCCGAGGCGCGCCACATTGCCCCAGACGCGCCGCGACACCGCGAGCGCCTCGTCATCCTGCGAGACGAACAGCGAAAACTTGGTGGACGGCGCCCGGATCGCGGCGATTTGGGTGCGGAACACGTCGACATCGACATCGGGCGCCGCGAGCATCACTGCGCCGATCTTCTTCGGCAGACCGCCATTGCGGATGCTCATCTGCCGTAGCGTCTCGAGCACCAGCCAATTGCCCATCGAATGGACGAGAATCGAAACCTCGCGGATCTGCGGATCCGCCGTGAGCCCTTGCAGGACTTCCTCGAGGGCATCGCGCTAATAGGTCGCGCTCTCCCGGTCATAGGTGTAGGCGAGGAGCTTGCCGCGCGAGGGCCAGGTAAAGAGCAGCGGAACGGCCGGCGCTCGCGAATCATGCATGATCTGCGCGAATCGGTAGACGGCTTCCTCGAAGCGGTTGTTGAAGCCGTGGACGAAGATCAGCACGCGCTTGCGCTCAGTCGCGGCGATCAGGCCGCGAAGCCGCGCCGCTGCCTGCGGCTGCGTAAGCGGATCGGCCTGCGTCGTCACGAATTCGCGCGCCGGGTCGCCTGGCGAACTGGCGGGCCACTGCACCTCTCCGACCTTGCGCAGGGCGTCGGGCGGGATCGAGACGGTGATTTCCGCGAAGGACAGGCCTGGCGCCCGTTCGCCCGTGAACATTTCGCCCGGCGCGGCGCCGCTGGCGCTGCGCGTCGTCGCGACCAGCATGTCGACCGGGCTGGTTCCCGGCGCCGTCGCTTGCACCGGAACGAGAACGTCGCGCACCCGGCCGCCGCAGCCGGCGAGCCCCGGCAGCGCGGCGAGCAGGAGGAAAACGGCGGACACCCGAACGCGCATAGGGGTGGCTCCAGGCGCCCTCGTGACGCTGGCGCCAGCTTCGGCTAAGCACGAAGGAGCGTTGCGTTCAACGATCAAGGAGGCGCGCCCCCCATGGGGCGCGGCCAGTGATGAGCTCGAAATCCTTCGCCTCGACGGCTGATCTTGGACCGAAGACGGTGTCGTTCGACCGGCTCGGCGAAGGGCTCTATGCCTATACGGCCGAGGGCGACCCGAATACCGGCGTGATCGTCGGTGACGATTGCTGCATGGTGATCGACACGCAGGCGACGCCGAAGATGGCGCAGGACGTGATCGCTCGCATTCGGGGCGTAACAGACAAGCCGATCAAATATGTGGTCCTGTCGCACTACCATGCCGTGCGCGTGTTCGGCGCCTCGGCCTATGGGGGCGCCACAATCATCGCGAGCGACAAGACGCGCGGGCTGATCGTCGAGCGGGGCGAAGCCGACAAGGCCTCCGAGATGGGCCGCTTCCCACGCCTCTTCCAGGGCGCCGAATCGGTCCCGCTGGGCCTCATCTGGCCGCACATCACCTTCCCTTCGGAGATGACGCTCTTTCTCGGCAAGCGCGAGGTGAAGCTTGCCCATATCGGGCGCGGCCACACGGCCGGCGACATCATCGCTTTGGTGCCGGACGCGAAAGTCGTCTTCTCCGGCGATCTCGTCGAGTATCATTCGGCCTGCTATTGCGGCGACGCCCATCTTTCCGACTGGCCGGCGACGCTCGACCGGCTTGCCGGGCTCGGCGCCCGCGCTCTCGTGCCGGGGCGCGGCGCGGCGCTGCCGACGAGCGACAAGGTCACCGAAGGCATTGCCCTGACGCGGGATTTCGTCCGGGCGCTGTTCGGCGCCGCGAAAGCCTCCGTCGCCAAGGGATGGACCTTGAAGCAGTGCTTCGCCGCCACCCGCGAGGCCATGGACGAGAAGTTCGCGTCCTTCGCCATCTATGAGCATTGCCTGCCCTTCAATGTCTCGCGCGCTTTTGACGAGGCCAGAGGCATCGACCATCCGGTGATCTGGACGGCCGAGCGCGACCGGGAGATGTGGGCGCAGCTGCAAGGATGAAGCCGGGCAGTGACCATGGAGAGTGATCGCGCGCCCGAGCGGAAATCGCTCTTCCAGTTCGGCTATCGCCGCTCCCGGGATCAAGACGCAGCGGCCCCCGTCCGCCACAAGGTGATCGTCGTGGGCGCCGGTCCGGTCGGTCTGTCGCTCGCCATCGACCTCGCCCAGCGCGGCGTCGCGGTCGTGCTTCTGGACGATGCCGATCGCATCGGAGAAGGCTCGCGCGGCATCTGCTACGCCAAGCGCACGCTCGAAATCTGGGATCGTCTCGGCGTCGGCGACCGCATGGTGGGGAAAGGCGTCACCTGGCGGCGCGGCAAGGTGTTTCAGGGGCGGGACATCCTCTACGAGTTCGACCTCCTCCCCGAGAGCGGGCATAAGCGCCCGGCCTTCATCAACTTGCAGCAATACCATGTGGAGCATTTCCTGGTCGATCGGGCGGCCGGCCTGCGCGAGATCGATCTGCGCTGGCGCAACAAGGTCGCCGGCGTGCGCCGCGATGCAGCGGGCGCCGAGCTCACCGTCGACACGCCCGACGGGCCCTATCGTCTCGCAGCCGATTGGGTGATCGCCTGCGACGGGGCGCGCTCCACCCTGCGAGCGCTGCTCGGGGTCGAATTCGAGGGCGAGACCTTCGAGGATCAGTTCCTGATCGCCGATATCCGCATGCATGCCGATCTGCCGACGGAGCGCCGCTTCTGGTTCGACCCGCCCTTTCATTCCGGCCGGTCGGCGCTGATGCACCGTCAGCCGGACGATGTCTGGCGCATCGATCTGCAGCTCGGCAGAGAGGCGGATGCTGAGGCTGAAAAGCGTCCCGAGACGGTCCGGCCACGCATCGCCGCCATGCTCGGACACGAGAAATTCGATCTCGAATGGGTGTCGATCTACACGTTCCAATGCCGGCGGATCGCGAGCTTCGTGCACGGACGGGTGGTGTTCTGCGGCGACAGCGCCCACCAATTGTCGCCTTTCGGGGCGCGCGGCGGGAATTCCGGCGTGCAGGACGCCGAGAACCTCGCCTGGAAGCTCGCCCTCGTGCTGTCCGGCGAGGCAGGGGCTTCGCTGATCGACAGCTACGATCTCGAGCGCGGCCAGGCTGCCGACGACAATATCCGCCACTCGACCCGCTCGACCGATTTCATCGCCCCCCACACCGCCGCCGAAGCAAGGCTGCGCGATGCCGCGCTCGCGCTCGCGCGACACTCGGATTTCGCCAAGCGGATGGTGAATTCCGGCCGGCTCTCGACCGCGAGCGCCTATGACACGCCGCTCTCGACGCCGGACGCCGAGCCCTGGAACGGCGGCGTGCCGCCGGGAGCCGTGATGCAGGACGCCCTGCTGCGGCGCGGCTCCGGCGAAGAGGTGTTCCTCACCGACATCGTCGCCCCGCGCTTCACCCTGCTCCGCGCGGGAAATTCGGATCACCGCGAAGGTCTTACGGTTGTTCTGCCCTCCACCCCTGCCCTCAATCGGACACCGGCTGATGTCGACCTCGTCGTGATAGGCATGGCGGGACAGGACCGATCGGCCGTCCATGACGCGGAGGGCCAGTTCGTGCGCCGCTACGATGTACGTCAAGGCTCGGGCTACCTGTTGCGCCCGGACGGACATGTGGCCGCAAGGTTTCGCGAGATCACGGCCTCGCGCCTCGAGGCGGCGCTGAGCCGCGCCTGCGGCAAGGGCTGACCCTGCCATGCCGCTCGACACGGCCACACGGTTCCAGGATCCCGATGCCGCCTATCGGCTCATCGTCGAGGCGCATCGCGGCCTCGACGAGGCCGAAAGCCGCAAGCTCGATGCCGCCTTGATCCTGATCCTGGCGAACCAGATCGGCGATCTCGCCGTTCTCGAACAAGCGCTGGCGCTTGCGCGGGCAGCCATCGCCCCCTCGAATCCAACGAGCACGGCCTGAACGCGTGCGATCTGATACAATCCCGCGGGACGGCCAAGCCATGCACTGCCTTCAGGAGACCCCCGATGTTCAAGAGTATCCTCGTTCCCGTCGATATCGCCGAGGTCGATGTCGCTCGGCCCGGCCTCGACAAGGCCGTGGAGATCGCCAAGGCGAGCGGGGCGACGCTCAAGCTCGTCCATGTGCGCTCGCCGGTGCCTTACGCCATGAACGAATATATTCCAGCCGAGTATTACGACAGCGACGAGAAGGCCGCCCTGAAGACGCTCGAGGGGCTCGCCGCGAAGCTCGACCTGCCTAAGGAACGCGTCTCGGTGGCGTCGCCGTTCGGCAGCGTCTATGACGAGGTGCTGAAGGAAGCGGCCGTGATCAAGGCCGACCTCATCGTGGTCGGCTCGCATCGTCCGAACTGGAGCACCTACCTGATCGGCTCGAACGCCGCGACCATCGTCCGTCATGCCTTGTGCTCGGTGCTCGTGGTGCGTTTGCCGAACGCGCCGAAGCCGTCTTTCTAGAGGCGCACCACGCTTGCTGCGAAACCTCCTCACCGACATCCCAGGCATCAGCGTCGGCTGCGGTCATGATGCGCGTCTCGCCTCGGGCGTGACGGTCGCGCTGTTCGAGGAGCCGGTAATCGCTTCGGTCTCGGTCTCCGGGGGCGCGCCTGCGGGGCGCGACCTCGAATGCCTCGCGCCCGATGCGAGGGTCGAGCATGTGGACGCGATCGTGCTCTCGGGCGGTTCGGCCTTCGGCCTCGACGCGGCCTCGGGCGCGCAGGCCTGGCTGCATGAACGCGGGCGCGGCCTCAAGGTCAGGAGCGCCTGCGTGCCGATCGTGCCGCAGGCCATCTGCTTCGACCTCTTGAACGGGGGCGACAAGGATTGGGGCCGCTACCCACCCTATCGCGAGCTCGCCTACGCGGCTTGCGACGCCGCCACACGAGACGTGCCGCTCGGCACGGCGGGGGCCGGCTTCGGCGCGACGACCGTGGACCTCAAGGGCGGGCAGGGCTCGTCCAGTGCGCGCACCCGATCCGGCCACGTGGTCGCGGCGCTCGCCGTCGTCAACGCCATCGGCTCGGCCGTGATCGGCGACGGACCGCATTTCTGGGCGGCACCCTTCGAGCACGGCGATGAGTTCGGCGGCCTCGGATCGCCTTCTCGCCTCGCCGAGAAGGATCGCAGGCTCGCTTGGAAAGGCGCCGCCGAATTCGCCACCACCATCGCGCTCGTCGCGACCGACGCCGTGCTTACCAAGGCGCAAGCGAAACGCCTTGCGATCATCGCCCAAGGCGGCCTGTCGAAAGGGCTAAGGCTCGCCCATGCGGTCTATGACGGCGATATCGTCTTTGGGGCCGCAACCGGCCGGACCCCATTGCGGAACCCGTTGCACGATATCGTGGAGATCGGCGCCGTCGCCTCCGATTGCCTGGCGCGCGCCGTGGCGCGCGGCGTTTATGAGGCGACAGCCTTGCCTTTCAGGGGCGCGCTTCCCGCCTGGCGGGACAAGTTCGGGGGGTGAGGGCCACACGCCGTCGCGCTCACGCCGAGTTCAGCCAGCCGAAATGCACCGGATAGCCTTCACCGTTCAGGAGGTTCAGCGTCTCGTGCAGCGGCAGGCCGACGATATTCGAAGGCGAGCCGATGATCTTGACGACGAAGGCGCCGGCCTTGCCCTGGATGGCGTAACCGCCGGCTTTGCCGCGCCATTCCCCGGTCGCCAGATAGGCCTCGAAATCCTCGCGCGAGAGCCGCTTGAATCGCACCCTCGTCTCGACCAGGCGCTCGCGCCGTGCGTTCCTCGGCGTGATCAGGCAAATGCCGGTGAAGACCCGATGCGCCCTCCCGGATAGGAGGCGCAGGCACGCCGCTGCTTCATCGACCAGCTCCGGCTTCGGCAGGATGCGCCGGCCGACGGCGACCACCGTGTCGGCCGCCAGGATGAGCGCGCCCGAGCCGTCCTCCTTCAGCCGCGCCACCTTGGCGGCGGCTTCGGCTTTCTCGCGCGCCAGCCTGGTCGCCAGGCTGCGCGGCGCTTCGCCCTTATGGGGTGTCTCGTCGATATCGGCAGGGATCATCTCGTCCGGCGCGACGCCGATCTGGTCGAGGAGCTGCAAGCGTCGCGGCGAAGCGGAGGCCAGGATCAGCCGGGGCCTCGGAGCTGTGGTCACGCTGTCGATCCTCCGCCTAGAGCGGTATCGCTTTTGATCGAGTCGGCGCGGCGTCCTATTTTTTTGTCCTTACGCATGATTTTGTCCAAAAACTCTGCAGCTTTTTGGGATCATGCTCCAGCCAGCCGGCCGAAATCACTTGAAGCGCGCGATCGCTTGAAGCGGCGAAATCACTTGAAGCGATAGGTGATGCGGCCTTTGGTCAGATCATAGGGCGTCATTTCGACCAGCACCTTGTCGCCCATCAGCACGCGGATGCGGTTCTTGCGCATCTTGCCGGCCGTGTGGGCGACGATCTCATGGTCGTTCTCGAGCTTCACGCGGAACATGGCGTTCGGCAGAAGCTCGGTGACCATGCCTGGGAACTCCAGAAGCTCTTCCTTCGACATCAACATCCTTTCGTCGACGACGCAACGCCGTGGCGCGCGCCCAACATGTCGTCCAATCGCCTAGCCAACTTGTTCCATCTGTGCAAGGTTCGCGATCGGGATGGAAGGCCGACGCCCGCATGGGTGTATCGCTTCGGCTCGGCAAGACCTTTGAGCGAAAGCACGATGTTTTTCACGCCGTTCGGCTATCTGGCGGCGCTCTCCGATGTGTTTCGCATGGGAAGCGAGGCGGCGGTCACGATCGCCGCGCGAAGCGTGATTGTCGCCCGCGCGGCGATGTTTCCGGCGCGCGCCCTGGACCCCGAGATTTCGCGCATGGTGAGCGAGAAGCTTTCCGCCGTGATCGAGGGCGCCATCGGCGCCCAATATGAGCTTGCTTATCTCGCGGCCAGCGCCATGCGCGGCGAGAGCCTGCCAGCGCTCATGCGCAAGACGACCGCGATCGGTGTCGCCGGCCTGCGCCCGGCGCGGCTGCGCGTCAGGGCGAACGCCAAGCGCTTGCGCTCGAGGACATAGGCGCCGCGACCCCTCCCCTTCGAGATGGTCGGCCGGTCCCCCGATCAAGCCTTGATCACGGGTTCTGCCGGCGGGTCCGCAATCTGCGCCTCCTTCCAGGCGCGGTCGAGATCGCGGTAGCGCCGCACGCTCAAGGGGATCAGCGCGAGATAAGCGAGCGTGATCGCGGCGAGCGTCTCGAAGGTGAAGTTCACGACCAGCGTGATGAACAAGACGATTGCCAGGAAGACGAAGAGCACCTTGTCCCGCGTCACGCGCGTGCCGAGCGTCTTGCCGGCATAGATCGGTAATTCGCTCACCATGAGGAAGGCGATCAGCAGCACATAGCCGACCGACACCGGAACGAAGCCGGGCACGTCGCCGAGTCCGAGCTTGACGAGATAGAGCGGCAGCATGCCGGTGATGGCGCCGGCGGGCGCCGGAACGCCTGTGAAGAAGTTCTTCTTCCAGTCGGGGCGTGAGAGATCGTCGAGCGCCACATTGAAGCGCGCCAGGCGCAACGCCATGGCGGTCGCGAAGACGAGGACGGCGAGCCAGCCGAGCGAGCGCGCCTCATGCAGCACGTTGCCATAAAGGATGAGCGCGGGCGCGACGCCGAAATTGACGAAATCGGCTAGCGAATCGAGCTCGGCCCCGAAGCGCGACGTGCCGCGCAGCATGCGGGCCACCCGCCCGTCGAGCCCGTCGAGCACGGCTGCCGCCACGACGGCGATGACCGCGAGATCGAGCCGCCCCTCATCCGAGAAGCGGATCGCGGTCAGCCCGAGCGCCAGCCCGAACAGGGTCAAGAGGTTCGGAATGAGCACGCGCAGCGGCACGCCCCTGAGACCGCGCTTCTTGCGCGCCTCGATCGAGGTATCAACCTGGATCTGCTGATCGTTCATTCCGACGCGTCTTGCGCTCCTGATCTTCCCCTAATGTAGCGCGGACTGGCATGCCGGCGCCATGCCCCTTTGCGCGAAGATCGGCGCGCATCACCTCTCCCGCAAGGGGAGAGCTCGGCGCGGGCGCTCTTCGACACGACCAGCTCGCCGTTCTCCTTGCGTTCCGTTCGAGCCTTGGCTAGGAAGGAGGACGTTGCGAGTTGCGTGCGGCCGAGGCTATCTCGCCTTGGCGTGCGGCTTTTTGACAGGTGAAGTCGAAGCCAAGCCCCGAGCGGGCCGGTCGCCATGTGCGTCGAATGGCTCTTGCACCGCAACATGGTGCGGGGTGCGCAGCTTTCAGAAAGCTCGCTCCGACTGTATTTTATCTGTTATTAACAGTCGTTGCGCCGCAACATGGGCGGGCCAGGGCGACCGACGGTCGGCAAACCCGCGCCGGCACTCAGGCGATGCGGAAGCCTCGCGCGGCCGCCCCGGCTTCGGCCGCCTCGGCGAGCACCGTTTCGCCGGCGACCGCGCGCTGGCTTTCGCCTGCGAGGACGCGGAAGCCGTCCGGCAGATAGACATCGACGCGCGATCCGAAGCGGATGATGCCGATGCGCTCGCCCGCCTGCAACGTTTCGCCCTCGATGACCGCGGTGACGATGCGCCGCGCGATCAGGCCGGCGATCTGCACCACGGCGATCCGGCCTTGCCGGCTCTCGATGAGAAGCGCATTGCGCTCATTGTCCTCGCTCGCCTTGTCGAGATCGGCGTTGAGGAAAAGGCCCGGCCGGTAGGCGATCTTGGCGATGCGCCCGGCGGCGGGCGTGCGATTCACATGGCAATCGAAGATGCTCATGAAGATCGAAATGCGCGTCAGCGGCGTGGGGCCGAGGCCGAGCTCCGAGGGCGGGGCGGCGCGCGCGATCGCGCTCACCCTTCCGTCGGCCGGCGAGACGATCAGGCCCTCGTCGAGCGGCGTCACGCGCGGCGGATCGCGGAAGAAATACGCGATCCATGCGGTAATGACCGCGCTGCCCCAGAATAGCGGCCGCCAGATCCATCCGAGCACCAGCATCGCCACGATGCCCGCCAGGACGAACACATAGCCCTCCCGATGGATCGGCACGAGGATTTTGCGGATGGAGGCGAGGATATCCATGGCGCTGTCTCCGGCGGCGCGGCGAGATGGGGCGAAGCGCCGGAAGCTGTCAATGCGAGGGCTCGTCGCATGCCCATTATGCACCCCGCGCGCCGCTTGCTATTGAAGCGCCATGACGCAACCGCCCGCCACCGAGCTCAACGTCGCGCTCGCCCAGCTCGATCCGACCGTAGGCGATGTCGCCGGCAATCTCGCCAAGGCGCGGACCGCCCGCGCCGACGCGGAAGGGCGCGGCGCCGACATCGTGATGTTTTCGGAGATGTATCTTTCAGGCTATCCGGCCGAGGATCTCGTGCTCAAGCCGGCCTTCCAGGATGCGTGCCGGGCGGCTCTCGAGGCATTGGCGCGCGATACGGCCGATGGCGGCCCGGCCGTCCTGGTCGGCTTGCCCTATGCCGAGGGAGGCAAGCTTTACAACGCCTATGGGTTGCTGCGGCACGGCAAGGTCGAGAGCTTGTGTTTCAAGGTCGATCTGCCGAATTACGGCGTCTTCGACGAAAAACGGCTGTTCACGCCGGGGCCACCGCCGCAGCCGATTCTGTTCCGCGGGGTCGAGATTGGCATTCCGATCTGCGAGGACATCTGGGGCCGGGGCCTGCTCTCCTGCTTCCGCGACACGCGGGCGAGCCTTCTGCTCGTGCCGAACGCCTCGCCTTATTGGCGCGGCAAGGTCGCCGAGCGCATCGAAATCGTGCGCGCAAGGGTGCGCGAAACCGGGATGCCGCTCGTCTATCTCAACCAGGTCGGCGGCCAGGACGAGTTGGTCTTCGACGGCGCCTCCTTCGCGCTCGATGCCAAGGGCGAGCTGGCCGCGAGCTTGCCGGCCTTCGAGGAAGCCGTCGAATTGCTCCGCTACCGCCACGGCGCCGATGGCTGGTCGCTGACCGGTGGGCCGCGTTCGGCACCGATCCACGGCGAGGAGGCCGACTATACGGCCTGCGTGCTCGGGCTCCGCGACTATGTGCAGAAGAACCGTTTTCCCGGTGTGGTGCTCGGCCTCTCGGGCGGCGTCGATTCGGCGCTTTGCGCCGCCATGGCGGTCGATGCGCTGGGTCCCGAGCGCGTGCATTGCGTCATGCTGCCCTACCGCTACACCTCGGGCGAGAGCCTGTCCGACGCTGCAAGCTGCGCGGAGCGGCTCGGCGTGCGTTATGACAGCGTGCCGATCGCGGCTCCTGTCGAGGGCTTCGAGAAGGCGCTGGCGCCCCTGTTCCGAGGGCGCGGCCGCGACGTCACCGAGGAGAACCTGCAGAGCCGGGCGCGAGGCGCCGTCCTGATGTCGATCTCCAACAAATTCGGCTCGATGCTGGTGACCACCGGCAATAAATCGGAGATGTCGGTCGGCTATGCGACGCTCTATGGCGACATGAATGGCGGCTTCAACCCCATCAAAGACCTCTACAAGACGGAGGTCTATCGGCTCTGCGCCTTGCGCAATCGCTGGAGGCCGGGAGGCGCCAAGGGGCCCCCGGGCGTCGTGATCCCCGAGACCATCCTCGCGAAGGCGCCGACGGCCGAACTGCGCGAGGGCCAGAAGGACGAGGATTCGCTGCCCCCCTACGCGCTGCTCGACGCTGTTCTCGACGGTCTCGTCGAACGGGAAATGCGTGTCGGCGATCTCGTCGCCGAGGGGCTCGACGCGACGGTCGTCCGCAAGGTCGAGCGCCTGCTCAATCTCGCCGAATATAAGCGCCGGCAGGCGGCGCCTGGCCCCAAGGTGACGGTCAGGAACTTCGGCCGCGACCGGCGCTATCCGATCACCAACGGGTTCCGGGACGACGGAGAGCCGGTCGAACTGCGTCCCCGTCATCGGACAGCCGATTAATCGGCAAATCGCTTACGGGGACGAGGCCGGAAGGTTTCACGCCATTCAGTCCGCACCTCGCCCTTTGCGCTATTGGGGCAGAGTCGCTTCGGGCAGCTTGCCGCCGTCGAGGATCGCCTTCAGCTCCTTGGCGCGCTTCCTGAGCTGATCGCCGAGGCAGGCGTCCACGTCGGCGAACACGACCGGGTTTTCGCCATGGATGAGGTCGATGCAGTCATTGCGATCGCCTAACCATTTGACCTGATCGGCCTTGAGCTTTGGGACATCCACCGCCGATAGCATCTTCAGCGCCTTGGCGAACATCGCGGCGATGTCGCGGTCGAGGGCGGCATACTCGGCCACTCCGCAGATCTGCTTCTCGATATCCGTTTTCGCCTTGCGGCAATCGAAGCTCGGCTTCACCGAGGCTGGCGAGGCCGGACCAGCCGCGAAGCCGAAGGCGCAAGCAAGGAGAAGGATCGCGGAGGGGATGCGCGGCATCTAATGCTCCTTGTTAGGGTGCTCCGCCTGTGACAGCCCCGAACCGGCGGGTCAAGGCGGTGGTTGGCGATCGCGGCCTCCCTCTGCCATAAGGCCCGCATGACCGTTCCGACACTGCGCTTCGCCCCCTCGCCGACCGGCTATCTGCATATCGGGAACGCCCGGCCGGCGCTGTTCAACTGGCTCGTGGCCCTGAACTTCGGCGGGCGTTACCTGCTGCGGCTCGACGACACCGACCGCGAGCGCTCGAAGCCCGAATTCGAGCGCGCCATCATCGAGGACCTCGCCTGGCTCGGCATCGAGCCGCACGCGACGCTGCGGCAGTCCGACCGCCTCGATCGCTATGCCGCGGCGGGGGACGCCTTGCGGGCGAAGGCGCTCCTCTACGCCTGTTACGAGACCGCCGAGGAGCTCGACCGCCGCCGCAAGCGCCAGTTGCAGCGCGGCGCGCCGCCGGTCTACGACCGCGCCGCCCTGAAGCTCACGGTCGAAGATCGCGCCCGGCTGGAGGCCGAGGGCCGTCGCCCGCACTGGCGCTTCAAGCTCAAGGGCCAGGTGGTCGCCTGGGAGGACGGGATACGCGGGCCCTGCCATATCGACACCGCCTCGCTCTCCGATCCGGTGCTGATCCGGGAGGACGGCCAGCCGCTCTATACCTTCACCAGCGTCGTCGACGATGCCGAACTCGCCGTCACCGAGGTCATCCGCGGCGAGGACCATGTCACCAACACGGCGGTGCAGATCGAAATCTTCGCCGCGCTCGGCGCCGAACCGCCCCGTTTCGCCCATCACAACCTGCTCACCATGGCGAGCGGCGAGGGTCTATCGAAGCGGCTCGGCCATCTCTCGCTGCGCGCCTTGCGCGAGGCCGGCATCGAGCCGATGGCGGTCGCGACCCTCGCCGTCCTCACCGGCACCTCCGAGGCGCTGCGGCCGGTTGCCACGATGGGCGAGCTCGCAAACCTGTTCTCCCTCGACAAGGTGTCGCGCGCTTCGGCGAAGTTCGACGAGCATGAATTGCGGGCACTCAACGGAAAATTGCTGCATGCGACGCCTTATGCGCGCGTTGCCCAGCGGCTTGCCGCGGACGGGGTCGGCGGCGGCGAGGCCTTCTGGCTCGCGGTGCGCGGCAATTGCGAGGTCTTGTCCGATGCTGCCACCTGGTGGCGCATCGTGTCGGCTCCCGCGCGGCCGGCGATCGAGGAGGAAGACCGCGCCTTCCTCGCTGAAGCTGCCGCAGCCTTGCCGGGCGAGCCTTGGGACGAAAACGCATGGCGCGCCTGGACATCCGTGCTCAAGGACAAGACCGGCCGCAAGGGCCGCGCCTTGTTCATGCCGCTGCGCCGGGCCTTGACCGGTCTCGATCACGGGCCGGACATGTCGCATCTCCTGCCCTTCATCGGGCGCGGGCTTGCCTTGCTGCGCCTTGCCGGAGACGTCGCGTGAGGGGCGCTCGCCGCCCGCCTTCATCGCGCCATCGCCGCCGCCCATAAGCGGACCATGTCGGACGTTCTCGCCAGCAATATCGTCGAATGGTCGGTCTCGGAGCTCTCCGGCGCGCTCAAGCGCGCCATCGAGGGCGCCTTCGGCCATGTGCGGGTGCGCGGCGAGGTCTCCGGCTATCGCGGCCCGCACTCCTCGGGCCATTGCTATTTCTCGCTGAAGGACCAGAATGCGCGTCTCGAGGCGGTGATCTGGAAGACCGCGTTCGGCAGACTCAAATTCCGCCCCGAAGATGGGCTCGAGGTGATCGCGACGGGCAGGATCACCACCTTCCCCGGCTCCTCGAAATACCAGATCGTCATCGAGAGCCTGGAGCCCGCGGGCGTCGGGGCCTTGATGGCGCTGTTGGAGGAGCGGCGCAGGAAGCTTGCCGCCGAGGGCCTGTTCGACGAGGGGCGGAAGAAGCCGCTTCCCTATCTGCCGCGCCTCATCGGCGTCATCACTTCGCCGACGGGGGCCGTGATCCGCGATATCCTGCATCGTCTCGCCGACCGGTTTCCGCGGCGCGTCTTGCTCTGGCCGGTGCGCGTGCAAGGCGAAGGCTGCGCCCCCGAAGTGGCGGCCGCGATCGCCGGCTTCAACGCGCTCGAGATCGACGGACCGATGCCGCGCCCGGATCTCATTATCGTGGCGCGCGGCGGCGGCTCGCTCGAGGACCTCTGGGGCTTCAACGAGGAGGCCGTGGTGCGCGCCGCGGCCGCAAGCGCGATCCCGCTGATCTCCGCCGTCGGCCATGAGACCGATTGGACTTTGATCGACCATGTAGCCGACCGACGGGCGCCGACGCCGACCGGCGCCGCCGAGATCGCGGTGCCGGTGCGGGTCGAGCTCGTCGCCGATCTCGCCTCTCTCGCAGGCCGGCTCGCCGCCGGCGCCTTGCGCCATATCGAGCGCAAACATGCCGAATTGCGGAGTTCGGCCAGAGCTTTGCCGGCGCGCGAGCGGGTGGTGGCCGCGCCGCGCCAGCGCCTCGACGCTGCGGCGCAAGCGCTAGGCCGGGCCGCCGAGCGCCAGATCGCGCGCCGCCGCAATCGCGTCGCCGAGCTCGCCCGCATGATGGCCGGGCGTTCGCCGGCCGCGATGCTGGCTGGTGCCCGTCAGCGCCTCAAGGAAACGGCGCGGCAATTGCCGCTGCGCAAGGCGGCCCTGGTCAGCGACAAGCGCAAGCATCTCGGCCATGTCGGCAGGCAGCTTACGGCTTGCTTCAGTGCCGCGTTGCGGCGCCATCGCGACGCCAACACGCTTGCCCGCGCCCAGATCGCGAGCCTCGGCGCGCGCCAGGCGCAATGCCTGCGCGAGTTGCTCGCGGCGCGCCGGGCGCAGCTCGACGGCCTCGGCAAACTTCTCGAAAGCGTCAGCTATAGAAGGGTGCTGGCGCGCGGCTTTGCGCTGGTGCATGACGCTGCCGGCGCGGCACTGCGCTCGGCGGCCGAGATCGTCGGCGGCCAGGCGCTCAGCATCGAATTCGCCGACGGCAAGGTCGAGGCTATTGCCAATGGCGCCATGATCGGCGGTGGGAAGCCGATGCGCAAGCGAGCGTCCCGCGCGCGGGACGACAGCGAACCGTCGCTGTTCGAGCGAGGCTGAGATGGCCACATTCATCCGTCGCACCTTCCTTTCTCGTTGCGCTGCCTTTATGTGATTGCCGTCGTGCCTGTGTTCGCCGGAGCCCCCGCATGAACAAGATGGATCGGCGCGTCCCGCAGCCGGGCGAAGCCGTGCTCGATTACGGCGATGCGGAATTCCGCGTGCTGCGGCCGGGCGCCTATGTGCGCTGCGCTGTCACGGGCGAACGCATCGCCCTTTCCGATCTGCGCTATTGGAGCGCCGATTTCCAGGAAGCCTATGCCTCCCCGCAAGCGGTCCTCGCGCGGCTCGGCATCCCGACATCGCGGCCTCGAAGCTGAGGCAATGTGGAGGGCTACTTTCAAAACGATTAATTATTTCAATATGGTGAATAGGTATAGCCGCACCAGGGCGCCTCGACCGCGCTCCCGTCCTTCACCTTCGGCGCGATGATCGCGGATCGGCGCTCGACCGGCCGGCTGCATCTTTCCGACGGCCCGATCGATCTCGTCATCAAGGCCGAGGGCAATGCCGAAGCGGTGGATCTGGCCTATCTCGCGGCTCGGAGGCGCTTCGGCGGGATGCTCGCCGAACTCGCCGCGGAGCTGAAGCTGCTGCGGCGCAGGCTCGCCGGCGAATTTCCCAGCCTTCGCGGCCCCATCGCGCGGCGAATGGCCGAGGCGGCCTGGCCCTATCGCGCGCGCTTCGTCACCCCCATGGTCGCGGTCGCAGGAGCAGTCGCCGAGGCGGTGCTCGCCGCGATGCTGGCGGCAGCGCCGCTGAAGCGCGCCTTCGTCAACGACGGCGGCGATATCGCGCTGCATCTCGACCCCGGCGAACATGTCGATATCGGCGTGGTGCGCTCGCTCGCAAGCGCGGAGCCCGAGGCCTATGTCCGCATCGAGGCGGGAAGCAAGGTGCGCGGCGTCGCGACCAGCGGCCGGCATGGCCGCTCGCTCTCGCTCGGAATCGCGGACGCCGTCACCGTGCTGGCGCAGACGGCGGCAGGGGCCGACGCGGCTGCGACCATGATCGCCAACGCGGTCGATGTCGCCGACCCCGCAATCATCCGGCGCGCGGCGCGCGAACTCGATCCCGACAGCGACCTCCTGGATCTTCCGGTGACGGTCGAGGTCAGACCGCTAAGCGAGGCGAAGGCTGCGGCCGCGCTTGCCGCCGGGCGGCGCAGGGCCGAGGCCCTGATCGCCGCCGGGCTGATCGAGGGCGCCTTGCTGTCGCTCGCCGGACGATGCGAGAGCGTCGGCGTCGAACGGCGGCCGATCGTGACGGGCTCGGATCAAGCTCGCAGCGGCCGGCATGTCCTCGAGCAATGACGGCGCCCTAGTTTCCACCGAGGCGGCTACGAGGCAACGGCCGCGCCGGATTGGTTCATCGACAACCGGGCTTCCGCAATGCGGCTAATCGCGAAGCGCACATCCCGATTATCCTCCATGAAGCGGTCGAAATCGGCCTTGCTCAGCACCAGCAGCCGGCAATAGGTCAAAGCCACGACATCGGCTTGCCGTTTCATGCCGGTCAGCAAAGCCATCTCGCCGAAGAGGTCGCCGCTGCCGAGTGGAATCCGGCGATCGGGAAGGATCACCTCGGCGGCGCCGGAGGCGATGAAATAGACCGAGTCGCCGCGCTCTCCCTTCCGCACGACCAGCTCGTTGGGCACGGTGAAGCGGGCGCGAAGCAACCTGCGCACGCGTTCGAGCTGCTGATCGTTGAGGCCGGCGAAAAGGTCGAGGCGGGCGATCAGCTTATGGGTGTCGAGGCCGATATCGAAGCGCGGCCGGGTTTCGGCGCTCTGGGCGTCGGCGACGCTGCCCTTGAGGTCCTGATACACCTCCGATGCGATCAAGCCCTCTTCGAACAAGGCTTGGTATCGTCCCATCTCGCGCCGCAGCGCCGCCTGCCGCAGGAATCGCGCTTCGAGCGCCGCCGCATAGTCCGGATATTGCCGGCGAAGCGCATCGAGGGCCGCCGTAGTCTTCGCGAGCCTGGCCTCCAGGATGGTGCTGATGAGGGCCGCGACACGTTCCCCGAAGATCGATCGCGACCGCCCGGCATTCGCGCCGGCGAGCTCCTGTATGAGCAATCGCGTCACCAGCAGCATCTCGAAGCGGTCGCCGAGGCGATCCGCGAGAAATCGCAGCACGCCGCATCGCCGGTAGAGCGCGTAGGCGATCCGGAAGGAGAGGGGAAAGGCGAGCGTCGCCTCGGCGTTGCGCTTATAGCCGATGCGCCCGCCGCTTCTCGCTCCCTCGACCAGGGCCTCGGCATTGCGGAGGAGCGCTTGCACGGTGGCCGGGGAGGCTGCCCGTTGCGCCAGCGTCTCGAGCACCAGCATGCGCTCCTGATTGCCGAGCGCCACCAGCGCGACCGCCAGCCTCTCACGGTCCGTCAAACCGTCTTCGGCGGCATCGCGGACGCCGGCCGCCCCGATCCAGGTCTCGTAGGGCTCGAGCGCGCTCTGGACCGCCGAGGGCTGGAGCTCGTGCTCCTTAGCCGTCTCGCGGATAGTCTCGCTCATTTCCGCATAGGACAGCGCCAGAACCCGGTCGCGCAGCGCCTGATCGATCGGCGAGAGGCGGTCGAGCCCGAAGAGATGGATGATCGGCCGCAAGGTCGTGCCGTTCACCAGGAGCGTGAACAGCACGAGGCCCGTCGCGAGCACCGCGACGAAGCGATGCACCTCGGAGGATAGCGCCGGGTTCTCCGTGACGGCGAGCGCCAGCACCAGGGTCAGGGCTCCCCTGAGCCCGCCCCAGACGATGGTGAGCTTGTAGGCCATGCTGATCGGCTGGGTGAGCCTGGCGAGGCTCAACAGCGGCAAGAGCAGGAACAGCACCAGGAGCCTTGCGGCGAAGGCCGCCGCGATCAGCACCGCCACCAGGACAAGGTCGTGAAATTGCACTTCGAGCAGCAGCTTCGGCACCAGGATCGATGCCAGGAGGAAGACGAGGGAGTGGGCCCAGAAAGCGATCTGAGCCCAGAGATCGGTGACGAACGACCAGTTGTATGGCGTGATCCGCGCCCGTCCGAAGGCGCTGACGGTCAAGCCGGCCGCCAGCACGGCGACCACTCCCGATACATGGGCGAGGCGCTCGGCGGCGATGAAGGCGAGATAGGCGAGCGCCACCGTCAGCGTCGCCTCGGCGAGCCGATCATCGCGTGTCCATGGGATGATCTGGAGCAGAGCGCGTCCGGCGACCACGCCCAATGCGCCACCACCCAGGAAGGAGGTGATGAACTCGGCGGTGCCGCCTGTGATGTCGGGCTCGCGTCCGGAGACGATCATGCCGAGCAGGACGATGAAGAGCACGATCGCGGCGGCGTCGTTCAGGAGAGCCTCGCCCTCCACGAGCCGCGTGAGACGGGCCGGCGCTCCGACATCGCGGAAAACCGCGATGACGGCAGCAGGGTCCGTGGTCGCGACCACCGCGCCGAGCAGCAGGCAGACGACGAGCGGCACGCCGGCGAAAGGCCATAGCGCCAAGCCGACGACGGCGGTGGTGACGACGGTCGCCACGACCGCGAGCGTCAGGATCGGTGCCGCATCCTCGATGATCCGCCGCACATCGCTGGTGATCGCGGCCTCGAAGACGAGGAGTGGCAGGAATACGTAGATGAAGGTTTCCGCGCCGAGCGGCAAATCGGAGAAGAGCTTGGCGATTTCGCCGAAGCGGGCCGAAAGCGGGGTGTGAAGCAGAACGCCCGAGACGGCGCCCATCGCCACCCCGATCACGGCGAGTAGCACCACCGGCGAAAGCCTCAGCCGGGCCGCAAGAGGTTGGCTCAAGGCGACGATCACCAGCAGGGTCGCGAATACGGCCAGGACGAGAACGATATCGAGCATGGCTCCGCGGTCCGTAGCGGGGTCTGTGGTGCGGGTTGGCGGCGAGATTATGCCGATATCGGCGAGGCGGGCCATCGAAATCGCGAGCTCCGATGCCGCAATTCGCCGCGTCCGCGACGTCCCAGACGCGCCGATAGGCCGCCCATTGCGGCTAGAAGCAGAGTGGCCGCGCCCGATTCGGTAAGACCCCGTGACGCGCGGCCGCCCACTCCCCGCAGGCCGCTAGCTGGGCGCCGCGGCCCCGCGCACGACAAGGCGATTGAGGCGCGCCGCGAAAGCGGCGGGCTCGTCCGGCGCCTCGCCGTCGAGAATCCGCGCCTGGTCGAGCAGCAGGGCCGATAGGTCGGCCACGTCCTCGGCGCGCCCTTGCGTCTGCGCCTGCGAGAGGACCTTCATCAGCGGATGGCGCATATTGAGCTCGAGGATCGGCTTCGCGCCAGCGCCCCGGCTCTGGCGGGCGAGAATGCGCTCGAGCTCGCGATCGGGCCCCCGGCCCGATGCCACGAGGCAAGCTGCGCTGTCGGTCAGGCGTTGCGAAGCGCGCACTTCCGATACGCGCTCGCCGAGCGCATCCTTCACGGCCTTCAGCAGTGCTGCTTCGTCGACCTCTCCGGGCTTTGCCCCGGTCTCCTCCTTGCTCCCCTGATCGAGGAGCGGGATGAGGCCGAAATCGACCTCGCCCTGGCTGAGCGACTTCAACGGCTTGCCGTCGAAGCCGAGCGGCGTCGCGGCCCAGAAGGCATCCACCGGATCGGTCAGGAGCAGCACTTCGACGCCGCGCGCCCGGGCCGCCTCGAGCTTGGGGTTCGACTTCAGTCTCTCGGCGCCCTCGCCGAGGAGATAATAGATCTCGGTCTGGTTCGGCTTGAAATCCGCGACATATTGGGTGAGCGAACGAAGCTCATCTCCCTTGGTGGTGGCGAAGCGGCAAAGTGCCAGGAGCTGATCGCGGCGCTCATAATCCTCGTAGAGACCCTCCTTCAGCACCTTGCCGAATGCCTTCCAGATCTTGCCGAAGGCTTCTTCGTCCGCGCCTGCCAAGGTCTCGAGCTCGCCGATGACGCGGCTGGTGATGGCCTTGCGCATCTGCTCGACCTGCGGATTGTTCTGCAGCATCTCGCGCGAGATGTTGAGCGGCAGGTCCTCGCTGTCGACCACCCCGCGTATGAAGCGCAGATAGGGTGCCAGCAGCGCCGCGTCCTCGGTGATGTAGACGCGCCGCACATAGAGCTTCACATGCCCCTTGCGGGCCGGATCCAACAGGTCGAACGGCGCCGTCGAGGGCGCAAACAGGAGCACCGCATAGGATTGCCGCCCCTCCGCCTTGTAGTGGAGCGTCATGGCGGGCTCGTCGAACGCGCCCCCCAATGAACGATAGGCCTGGGTGTAGTCTTCGGGTTTCAGCTCGGATTTCGGCCGCTGCCAGATGGCGCTCGCCGCATTGATCTGGCGCGGCTCGGCGTCCGCGGCGACGAGCTCGATCGGGAACAGGATGTGGTCGGAATAGGTTCTGACGATGCGCTCGATCTCATAGGTCTCGAGATAGCGCTTGGCGTCCGCCTTCAGATGCAGCACGATCTCGGTACCGCGCGCCACGCGGGCGGCTTGCTCGGCATTCGCCGGAGCGATCGCGAATTCGGCGCTGCCGTCCGAGCTCCAGACCCAGGCTTCGCCCTCACCGGCACTGCGGCTCGTCACCTCGATCCGGTCGGCCACGATGAAGGCCGAATAGAACCCGACGCCGAACTGGCCGATCAGGCCCGCGCCATCCTTGGCCTCGGAAAGGCGGCTGATGAAGGCGCGCGTGCCCGAACGGGCGACGGTGCCCAGATTGTCGATCAGCTCCTGGCGGTCCATGCCGATGCCGGTATCGGCGACGGTCAGCGTGCCGGCCTCGGCGTTGGGCTTGATGCGGATCGCCAATTTGTCGCCGTCGGCCAGCAGCTCAGGTTTGGCGATGGCTTCGTAGCGCAGCTTGTCGCAGGCATCGGAGGCGTTCGAGATCAGCTCGCGCAGGAAGATGTCGGACTCGGAATAGACCGAGTTCACCATCAGGCGCAGAAGCTCGGCGACCTCCGCTTGAAAAGGGTGGGATTCGGCAACTGCTTCCGTCTCGGTACTCATCGGGCCCGCTCGCATGCTGTTCGCGCAAAGGCCGGATATAATGAGCGCCGCCGTGCCATCAAGGTTTCGCTACCGGCTCCGGCCGGCATAAAGGTCCTTATTGGCCTCGCGCAGCAGGTTCTTCTGCACTTTGCCCATGGTGTTGCGCGGCAAGTCCTCGACGAACACCACCCGCTTCGGCAGCTTGAACTTGGCGAGCCTTCCGTCGAGCGCCGCGAGCAGGGCCTTCTCGTCGAGGGTGGCGCCTGCCTGCCTCACCACGACCGCCGTTACGCCCTCGCCGAAATCGGCGTGCGGGACGCCGATCACGGCGCTCTCGACGACGCCCGCAATGGCGTCGATCTCGGCCTCGACCTCCTTCGGATAGACGTTGAAGCCGCCCGTGATGACGAGGTCCTTGCCGCGTCCCACGATATGCACATAGCCCTTCTCGTCGATCTTGCCGAGATCACCGGTGACGAAGAAGCCGTCCTTGCGGAACTCGGCCTCGGTCTTGTCGGGCATGCGCCAATAGCCCGAGAACACATTCGGCCCCTTCACCTCGATGACGCCGATCCCGCCTTTCGGCAATGGCGCGCCGCTTTCCGGCTCGGCGATGCGCAAGGTGACGCCGGGCAGCGGGTAGCCGACCGTGCCGGCGACGCGCTCGCCCGCATAAGGGTTCGAGGTGTTCATGTTGGTCTCGGTCATGCCGTAGCGCTCGAGGATCGCGTGGCCGGTGCGCTCCTGCCATTCGCGATGGGTCTCGGCGAGCAAGGGAGCAGAGCCCGAGACGAAGAGACGCATATGCCGCGCCGCCTCGCGGTTCAGTCCTTGATGATGCAGGAGCCGCGTATAGAAGGTCGGCACGCCCATCATCACGGTGGCGCGCGTCATTTGCTGCAACATTTCGTCGGCATCGAACTTCGCCATGAAGATCATCGAGGCGCCGCAGAACAGCACTGTGTTGGTCGCGACGAAGAGGCCGTGCGTATGGTAGATCGGCAGGGCGTGGAGGAGGACGTCCTCTTCCGAAAAGCGCCAATATCGTGCGAGCGTCAAGGCATTCGAGGCGAGATTGCCGTGGGTGAGCATCGCGCCCTTGGAACGCCCCGTGGTGCCGGAGGTGTAGAGGATGGCGGCGAGGTCGGCCGGAGCGCGCGGAATATCCTCGAATTCGGGCGCTTCGGCGCGAGCCCTGTCGGCGAGGCTGCCTTCGCCTTGCGCATCGAGCGTCTCGACCGCGAGCCTCTTCGCCTTTCCGGCGACGCCCGAGAGCGCTTCGCGCCGCGCCGGATCTCCGACAAAGAGCGAAGGCTCGGCGTCGCCGATGAAGTAGTCGATCTCGGCCGTCGTATAGGCGGTGTTCAGCGGCAAGAAGACCGCGCCCGCCCTCACGCAGCCGAGATAGAGGAGGAGGGCTTCCGGCGATTTCTCCACTTGCACGGCGACCCGATCTGCGGGCTTGACCCCGAGCGCCGTGAGGGCGCTGGCGAAGCGCGCGCTGCCGGCGACGACGTCGGCGTAGCCGAGCTTGCGCCCTTGCGGCGTCTCGAGGAAGGGGCGTTCGCCATCTGCGGCGGCTTGCCTGATGAAGTTGAAGAGATGGTTCGACATCACCCTCAATCCGACTCGCTCGCGGCGGTGCCCGGCTCGGAATTGCGGCCCCGCATTCTCGCGACGCCGCGCCCATTTGCCGGTTTGCGCAAGAGCCGCCTTACTTGACCCGAGGCCACCACCTCGTTGCGCGCCGCAAAGGCCTCGTGGTTCGCCTCGATATCGTCGAGCTTATAGAGGTAGTTGACCATCAGGCCATGCGCTTCGCGTAAGCCCCTCTGCGACATGTCGCCCGGCCAGTTCAGCCGTTCCAGCCGTGCGCCATTGCCGAGATGGAAGCGCGCCACGGGGTCGAGCGGCCGGCCGGATGGCGATTTCGCCTCGAGATAATAATGGGCCGCCGCGGCGAGCAGCCCCTCGCGCAGCTCCTTAGCCGGGAAATCGGTCTTCGGCCAATCCGGCTGATCGAGCACGGTCAGGGCGGCGCGATCCCGCTCCAGGAGGATCGAGCCTTTTTCGAGCCTGCGTTCGCCCGCGAGCCAGTGCGCGAAACCAGGCGCCGGCGAAAGCGTGACGAAACTCGAAAGGCGCGGCAAATCGCGCTTGAGCTCCTCGACCACCTGCTTGATCAGGAAATTGCCGAAGGAGATGCCGCGCAGCCCCTCCTGGCAGTTCGAGATCGAATAGAACACCGCGGTCGTCGCCTCCTCGGGCGCGATCGGTACACGGTCCTCGGCGAGCAATTCCCCGATGGCGCCGGGAATGGCCGCCATCAGCGCCACCTCCACGAAGATCAGCGGCTCGTCCACGAGCTGAGGATGGAAGAAGGCGAAGCAGCGCCGGTCCATCGGCTCGAGGCGGTCGCGCAAACCCTCGAAGGTGCCGATTTCATGCACCGCCTCGTAGCGGATGATCTTCTCGAGGATATTGGCGGGCGTCGACCAGTCGATCGGGCGCAGCACCAGGAAGCCCGGATTGAACCAGGAGGAGAAGAGGTGCACGAAGTCCGCATCGACGCGGTCGAGCTCGGGGTCGTCCTTCAAGGCCTGCAACAGCTCCTCGCGCATGCGCACCAGCGCCGCCGTGCCGCCGGGCGCGAGGTTGAGGCGCCGGATCAGCTCCTGACGACGCGGCTCCGCGGCGAAATGCAAGTCGAGCACGGCCTTAGGGGTAGGATCGGCACGATAGGCGTTGATCGCCAGCCTCAAACGCTGATGGTCGCAGCCGAACTCGTCGACGAGACGGCGCAGGAAAGCCTGGCGCGCCTCGGGCCCGAGCGCCTCATAGCCGCCGAGTATGGCGCTCGCGAGCGCCACTCCGGAGGCTTCGCCGCGCCCCGACAGGAGCGCCTCGCATAGTCCCGCGAGGTCGCTCTCGCTCTCCGCCCGGCGCGGCCCGCGGCGCGGGCGCAGGATCGAGCGGCCGCGATCCGCGATGCTGGCGAGCAGGTCGCCGAAGAAGGTGTCGCTCATGCGGGCATCCCGAAAGGGTCGCGTCCGACGCCATAGCGCATCGCCTCCGCTTTGAGGAGCGCCGGATTGTCTCAGCCCGCGAGCCGTTGTGCCGCATAGGCGCCTGCGGCCGCCGCGATCGCGGTGGCGCAACTGCCCTAGATGAGATCGACGACGGCGGGCCTCGCGGGGAAATCCCTCAAGGTCGCGAGGTTCGTCAAGTCATAGGTCGCATAGGCGCAGAAGCCGTAGAGCGCTCCCAACAGGGCGGCCCTCTCGAAGCCATGGTCAAGGGAGGGCAGCACGGCGAAGACCACCATGCCGACGAGATAGATGACGTAGAAGCCGAGCGCGGCACCGATATCCGGCCGAGGCCGCATCATCGAGGCGAGCGCCGCGAGGTAGAAGCGCTTGGCGATCCAGCCGATCCACACCGCTTCGAGCGCGAGGAAAGTGGCGGCACAACCGAGATAGGCGGCCGCGAAGGTTCTCATCATGTCGGTCCGCGACCTGTCTGCCCGCCAAGCATGCCTGCGCCACCGATTGTGATAGGCTGCTCCATGAACGCGACGCCCACATAGAGGCGAGTCTCGATGTTCTCATAGAGCTGGGGAGAGGGCCATGGGCTTTGCCGGCGTGAACTACCTCGCGATCATCGTGGCGGCGATCGGCGCCTTCGCCTTCGGCGCGGCTTATTACGGCATTCTCGGGAAGAGCTGGGCGGCGGCGCTCGGCAAGACGCATGCCGAGCTGATGGGCCCGAACGGCAAGATGTCGCCCGTGCCTTTCATCATGTCCTTCCTCGCCGAGCTCGTCATGGCCTGGGTGTTGGCCGGCGTGCTCGGCCATCTCGGCGCAGGCCAGGTGACCGCGAAGAACGGCGCCATCTCGGCGCTGTTCTTGTGGCTCGGCTTCGTGGTCACTACCATTGCGGTGAATAACGGCTTCGCTGGCCGCAGATTTGCGCTCACCGTGATCGATTCCGGCCATTGGCTCGGGGTGCTGATCGCCGAGGGGTTGATCATCGGCGCGTTCGGAACGTGACACGGCGACTTGCTGATAGCGGCCTTCCCCTCTCCGTCGTGGCCGTCCTCGGGCTTGATCCGAGGACGGCCATGACGGGTCACGCTTGCGGCAGATCAAGGCATTGCTCCCATGCTGCGACGAAAGTTCAGTTAGCCACGCCTTGCGTCCCGTCCGAGCCAGCCGATAATGGCGAAAAGATCGGTTGGTCGCCCTAGCGGCGGTGCCTCGGGAGGAATGGCGATGGAAAAGCTTTATGATGTGCCCGAAGAGGTTGCGCGGCGCGCCCATATCGACGCCAAGCGCTATCGGGACATGTATGCGGCCTCCCTGAAGGACCCGGACGGCTTTTGGGGCGAGCACGGCAAGCGCATCGACTGGATGAAGCCTTTCACCAAGGTCAAGAACACCTCCTTCGATCCTCATCACGTCTCGATCAAATGGTTCGAGGACGGCGTCACCAATGTGGCGCATAACTGCATCGACCGGCATCTGGCGAAGCGCGGCGACCAGGTCGCCATCATCTTCGAGGGCGATGACCCGAAGGAGGATGCCAAGATCACCTATCGGCAGCTCCATGAGCAGGTCTGCCGCTTCGCCAATGTGTTGAAGGCGCATGGCATCAAGAAGGGTGACCGGGTCACCATCTACCTGCCGATGATCCCGGAAGCCGCTTATGCCATGTTGGCCTGCGCCCGCATCGGGGCGATCCATTCGGTGGTGTTCGGTGGCTTCTCGCCGGATTCGCTCGCGAGCCGCATCACCGACGCCAAATCGGCCGTGGTGGTGACCGCCGATGAGGGCCTGCGCGGCGGCCGCAAGGTGCCGCTCAAAGCCAATGCGGATGTGGCCTGCGACAAGGCGGGCGGTGTGAAGTCCGTGATCGTGGTGCGGCGCACCCGAGCGGCCGTGCCGATGCAGGCCGGCCGCGACGTCTTCTACGACGAGGAGGCGAAGAAGGTCGCCGCCGACTGCCCTTGCGAGAGGATGAACGCGGAAGACCCCCTTTTCATCCTCTACACCTCGGGCTCGACCGGCACGCCCAAGGGCGTGCTGCACACCACGGGCGGCTATCTCGTCTATGTCTCGATGACGCATCAATACGTCTTCGATTACCATGACGGCGACGTCTACTGGTGCACGGCGGATGTCGGCTGGGTGACCGGCCACTCCTATATCGTCTATGGGCCGCTCGCCAATGGCGCGACGACGCTGATGTTCGAAGGCCTGCCCACCTACCCGTCCATGTCGCGCCTATGGGAGGTGATCGACAAGCACAAGGTCAATATCTTCTACACGGCGCCGACCGCGATCCGCGCTCTGATGAGCGCCGGCGACGGGCCGGTGAAGCGAACCTCGCGCCGGTCGCTGCGGCTCTTGGGCACGGTCGGCGAGCCGATCAATCCCGAGGCTTGGGAATGGTACCATCGCGTCGTCGGCGATGGTCGCTGCCCCATCGTCGACACCTGGTGGCAGACGGAGACGGGCGGCATCATGATCACGCCGCTCCCCGGCGCGACGAAGCTCAAGCCGGGCTCGGCGACGCTGCCCTTCTTCGGCGTCGAACCGCAGGTCGTCGACGGCGAGGGCAAGGTGCAGGAGGGCGAGGCGAGCGGCATTTTGGTGATCGCTGATTCCTGGCCCGCCCAGACGCGCACCGTGTTCGGCGACCATGATCGCTTCGTGCAGACCTATTTCTCGGCCTTTCCCGGCAAGTATTTCACGGGCGACGGCTGCCGCCGCGACGCCGACGGCTATTACTGGATTACCGGGCGCGTCGACGACGTGATCAACGTCTCGGGCCATCGCCTGGGCACCGCGGAGGTCGAGTCGGCGCTCGTCCTGCACGCCAACGTGGCCGAGGCCGCCGTGGTCGGCTACCCGCACGCCATCAAGGGCCAGGGCATCTACGCCTATGTCACCTTGATGCAGGGCGTCGAGGCGACCGACGCCTTGCGCAAGGAGCTGTTCGCGCATGTGCGCAAGGAGATCGGCCCGATCGCCCAGCCCGACCTCATCCAGTTCGCGCCCGGCCTGCCGAAGACGCGCTCGGGGAAGATCATGCGCCGCATCCTGCGCAAGATCGCCGAGGACGAGCATCACGCGCTCGGCGACACCTCGACATTGGCCGATCCCGCCGTAGTGGACGACCTCGTGGCGAACCGGCAGAATCGGAGGGGGTGAGCTCGCTGACACCGGCGGGAAATCATCCTAATCTCACCCGCGTGTGATCTCGCTTCCCGCGGGGGAGAGAAATGGCGACGGCTTCCGGCTTGACCATTCTGGCGCAGGCCGCCGATGCGCGGCTCGGCGCCCTGCTGGAGGAAAGGCTCGTGCCGCTGGTCCAGCGGGCGGCGCCGACCCCAGGGGCGGCCATCCTGCTCGCCACCTCCGGACTTGCCGAGGGCGCCGAAGAAGGCCTTGTCGGTTCCGCGCTCGATGCCTGGTCGCGCGGGCAATTGCTGGTTGTCGCCGTCGACGGCGCGACGCCCCCGCTCGGCCTGCGTGATGTCGAGCGCGTCGCCTGGACGCCTTCTGCCGGCGACGCCGGACAGCTCGCCGATATCGCGGCCCGCCTGGCGCGACAAAGCGCCGAGCCGCGGCTGGCCGAACAGGGCCGCGCCGATGGTCCCTCCGCCCCGGTTCCCGCGACAGTCGCCGTGCGGAGAGCCCGGCGGTCCCGCCGAACCTTGCTCGGGGCAATCGCGGCCGCGCTCCTTCTCTGCGCCGGAATAGCGGGCCTGGTCCTGACGCGCCGATCCGCCATGGCGCCGAGCGGGGCCCCCGAGATCGCGGGGAGGTTCGCTGCGCGGGAATACCGCGTCGGGCCGGCGCCCGGCGCACCGGGCCTTGATACGCCGAGCGGCGCGGGCCCGGGCGCCGGGTTCCTCGAAAAATGGGGTGGTCTGGGCCTATGGATCATCCCGGCGCTGCTGTCGCTCGGGCTTGGCGCCTATTTGGTCATCCATCTCAGGCGCCGGCGTAAGGCGGCCGCCAGGCCGGCCCGAGCCGCGCAGACCGCGAACATGAAGCGTCCCGCCCCTGACGCGGCAGCGACCACGGCGGCCGAGGGCGGCAAGCCCATCTTCGTATCCTATTCGCATCAGGACATCGCTCGGGTCGACCCGATCGTCGATGAGATCGAAGCGCTCGGCCACGCCGTCTGGATCGATCGGCGCGAGATTTCGGGCGGCCCCGGCTGGGCCGGCCAGGTGGTCCGGGGCTTGCGGGCGGCGCGCACCGTGGTGCTCATGGCTTCGCGCCAAGCCTATGCCTCCGATCAGGTCGTGCGTGAAATGTATCTGGCCATGTCCGAGAAGAAGCCGATCGTCCCCTTCGAGCTCGAGAGCGCCGAGATGCCGGACGAGCTGCAATACATCCTCGCTCCCTTCCAGCGCCATCGCCTCGACGGCGGCGACCGGTCGAAGATCATCGTCAACGCGCTCGCAGCCCTGTAGACGTCTCCCGCGGTTGAGGCTTTTGCAGTTTTGGGTGTCATCCCCGGCGAGCCCGGATCAGGTCTCGAGACCCGATCCGGGTGAGGAAAGCGAATGCATCTTCACGGCCCAAGAAGATGGATTCCCTTCCCCTCACGCTCCTTCGGAGCGCTCGGCCGGGAATGACGCCGTTGCTTTCGCACGGGGTATCGGGCTGAACGACAGGAGACGGCATCGTGGCGGATTGGGATGCGGCGCAATACAGGCGCTTCGAGGATGACCGCACGCGACCGTCGCGCGAGCTGCTGGCGCGCGTGCCCCTCGGGAATGCGAAGCTCGCCTTCGATCTCGGCTGCGGGCCGGGCAATTCGACCGAACTGATCGTCGAGCGCTTTCCGGATGCGGAGGTCGTCGGCATCGATTCTTCGGCAACCATGCTCGACGATGCGAGGAAGCGCCTGCCAACGACGCGTTTCGAGCAGGGCGACCTTAGGACCTGGATGCCGGCTGCCGCATCCGGCGCGCCCGACCTCCTCTTCGCCAATGCGGTGTTCCAATGGGTTCCGGACCACCGCGCCGTGCTGAAGCGGCTCATGGGCTCGCTCGCGGATGGCGGCATGCTCGCCGTGCAAATGCCGGATAATCTCGACGAGCCGTCCCATGCCCTGATGCGCGAGACGGCGGGCTCCGGCCCATGGGCGGATCGCATGCGCGACGCAATGGCGGCGCGCGGGCTTCTGCCCGACCCGTCCGCCTATTACGATCTGCTGCGGCCGCTCGCTGCGAGCGTCGATATCTGGCACACCATCTACTATCATGTGCTCGACGGCCCGCAGGCCATCGTCGAATGGGTGAAGAGCACGGGGCTTCGTCCCTTCCTCGACGCGCTCCGGCCGGAGGAGCGGCCTTCCTTTCTCGAGAGCTACGGGGCTCGTCTCGCCAAGGCCTATGCGCCGCGTGTCGACGGCAAAGTGCTGTTACGCTTTCCGCGCCTGTTCATCGTGGCGAAGCGGGGTTGAGCGGCGCAGAGCGTCAGCATTCTCTGCCTCCCCCGGTCGTGCCTCCCCCGGTCGGTGACATGGGCGATCAAGCCGTATAGACTGCAGCAAGCTCGAATATCCGACGCTGAACGAGCGAGGCAGAGCGATGCGCGCGATCGGCAAGTGGCTTTCAACCGTCTTGGTCCGGCTGTGCAGGATTTTCACCGTGACGCCCGACCGGCTGGTCAAGGACAAACGCGGCAACTTGCCGCCGCCCGACGGAGGCATTGCCGCATATTAGCGTCGACGGCCCGCTTGGACAGGTGACGCCGGCCGGTTGCCTTGATCGCCATTGCCTCCTTAGCAAGCTTCCCCCGGGACGGGTTTCATGCGAAAGGCGCGGCATGGAGACGCCCAAGCCCATCAACCCGCTCGTCAAGCTGGCGCTCGAATTCGCGCCGCTCGCCTTATTCTTCATCGCCAATAGCCGTCTCGGCATATTCGCCGCGACCGGCGTGTTCATGGTGGCGATCCTCGTCTCGCTCGCCGTCTCCTACGGGTTGACGCGTACTTTGCCGATCATGGCGCTCGTCTCGGCCGTGGTGGTGCTGGTCTTCGGCGGCCTCACCCTGGCGCTGCATGACGAGCTGTTCATCAAGATGAAGCCGACCATCGTGAACAGCCTGTTCGGTGGCGTGCTGCTCGGCGGCCTCGCCTTCGGCAGGCCGCTCTTGCCGCTGGTGCTCGATCAGGTGCTGACCTTGACGCAGGCCGGCTGGCGCAAGCTGACCCTGCGCTGGGCGATCTTCTTCTTCGTGCTTGCGCTCATGAACGAGATCGTCTGGCGCAATTTCTCGACCGATTTCTGGGTCAATTTCAAGGTGTTCGGCACTATGCCACTGACGCTATTGTTCGCCCTCGCCCAGACGCCGCTGATCCTGCGCCACGGGGAGGAGACGGAAGGCGGCAAGGCATAGCGGTTTCTCCGCTTCGCTTTAAGACGTTATTTCTCGCCGCGTTGCCCGCGCATGCGTCGAATGTCGTTTACAGGATAGGTGATGCCAGCGGAGCGTGGTTATCTCCAAGGCAATGCCGATGACCAGCTGGGAGGATCAAGGATGCGAGCCGACGACACGCTGTTGCGCCTGATGCGCTCCGTCGATACCCCGACCATCTGCAACGCGCTGGAGCTGGTGGCCGGACGCCGCCTCGGTGAGGGGTTCACGCGCAAGCCGCTAGTCGCGGCTCATCCCGACTTGCCGTCGATCGTCGGCTATGCGAGGACCGCGACCATCATCTGCTCGGCCATTCCGCGCGAGCCTGCCGATATCCTCAACGCGCGACGCCTCGCCTACTATGAATATATCGCCGCGCAACCGGGGCCGGCGGTCGTCGTCATCGAGGATGAGGACGAGCAATGCGGCCTCGGCGCCTTCTGGGGCGAGGTGCAGGTGTCGATCCATCGCGGCCTGGGCGTCGCCGGCGGCATCACCAACGGCTCGATCCGCGACCTCGGCACGATGGACAGCGACTTCCAGCTGCTGGCCGGCTCGGTGATGCCGAGCCATGCCCATGTGCATCTGACCGCGATCGACGTGACGGTCACAGTGCTCGGCATGCGGGTGAAGCCCGGCGATCTCGTGCATGGCGACCGGCATGGCGCAGTGGTCGTGCCGGCCGATGCGGTGGAAGCCCTCGGCCACGCCATCGATCTCGTGGGGCGCCGGGAACGGCCGGTGATCGATGCGGCGCATCGGCCGGGCTTCAATGTCGAGGCCTTGAAGCGCGCCTGGTCCGAGATGGAGAAGATCGTCAGCTGAAACTTTGGTCTCGCGCCCTCGTAGCTTTGCCATCCGAGCCCTGGAGGGGGGCAAGGATCAAGTGAAGCAACAGAAGGACGACCAGCATGCTTTCCAAGAACACCGCCCGGTTGGCCGGCGTGGCGATGGCGCTGACGCTCGCTGCCGCATCGGGCTTGACCCTCCCAGCCTCGCAAGGTTTTGCCGCGATGACCGTGATGGTCGGCGGCGCGCCGATGTATCCCACGAAGACCATCGTCGAGAACGCCGCCAACTCCAAGGACCACACGACGCTCGTTGCGGCCGTCAAGGCCGCGGGGCTCGTGGACACGCTGTCGGGCCCCGGCCCCTTCACGGTCTTCGCCCCGACCAATGCGGCCTTCAAGAAGCTGCCGGCCGGCACGGTCGAGACGCTGGTGAAGCCCGAGAGCAAGGCGGCCCTGACCAAGATCCTCACCTACCACGTGGTCGCCGGCAAGCTCTCCGCCCAGGAGCTCGGCGACATGGTCGACAAAGGCGGCGGCAAGGCCATGCTCAAGACCGTGGAAGGCGACGGCCTCACCGTGATGCGCAAGGGCAAGCGCCGTTTGACGCTCACCGACGACAAGGGCGACGTGGCGATGATCACGATCGCCGATGTCTTCCAGTCGAATGGCGTGATCCACGTCATCGACACCGTCATGCTGCCCTGACCTGACGAAACTTGAACGAGAGGATGTTGTGGGGGCGGCCGGTGACCGGGCGCCCCCCGTCGATTGCACCGCCTTGGCACCGACCGGGAAGGCGACGACGATGTCCTATCTCCAGGCTCTGGCGTCCGCGCCGATTCCGGATAATGTCCCCTGCGGCAGGCGGACGGCACCGCTGCGCGAGACGAGACCCAGCATGAGGGCATCCGGGGATATCGGCGATCTCATGGCGCGGGTGGCGCGCAAGGATCGCGCCGCCTTTGCCGAGCTCTATCGCTCGACCAGCGCCAAGCTGTTCGGCACGGCCTTTCGCATCTTGCGCCGGCGCGACCTCGCCGAGGAGATCCTGCAGGAGGTCTACGTCAAGATTTGGGAGCGGGCCGGCGACTTCGACGCCGCCAAGGCCACTCCGATCACCTGGATGGCGGCGATCGTCCGCAACAGGGCGCTCGACGAGGTCAGACGCAAGACCGCGGTTTCGGTCGAGGACATGCCGGAAGGGTTCGAGCCCGCCGCCGACAATCCGGACCCGCTCGACGCCCGCGACCGCAGCGAAAGGCTCAGGCAGCTGCTCGCCTGCCTCGACAAGCTCGAGCCGCAGAAACGGCAGATGGTGTTGCTCGCCTATTATCATGGAGCGAGCCGCGAGGCGCTCGCCGCGCGCTACGCGGCGCCCGTGCCGACCATCAAGACCTGGCTGCATCGCAGCTTGGCGCAGCTTCGGCTGTGCCTGTCGCCATGACCGAAGACGACGACATCGAGGCCCTCGCGGGCGAATATGTGCTCGGCACGCTCGACGCCGCGGAGCGCGCGGCCGTCGCCGCGCGCCGGCAGCGCGAAGCCGCGCTCGAGGCGGCGATCCTGGCCTGGGAGCGCCGGCTCGCTCCGCTCGACGAAGCAGCGCCGGCGATCGAGCCGTCCCACGGGCTGTTCGCGCGCATCGAGGCGGCGATCTCAGGGCCCGGCCGGGACCCGGCCGGCGCGGCGCCAGGGGCAGCCTCCGCGGGCGCCGAGATCATCGCGCTGACGCGGCGGCTGCGCCGCTGGCAGGCTGCGGCCTTGGCGGGCGGGGCGCTCGCGGCAGCGCTCGCCGTCGGCATCGTGTGGCGGGATCTATCCCGGCCCGGAGAGCCCTCGAGCTTCGTCGCGGTGCTGCAGAGAGACGCCGCCTCGCCGGCCTTCCTGGTCGAGGTCGATCTGCGTTCCCGCATATTGACGGTGCGCCCGGTGTCGGCCGAGCGCCAGCCCGGCAAGAGCTACGAATTATGGATGATCCACGACAAGCTCGGCGCGCCGAAATCGCTCGGCGTGATCGCCGATCAGGGCTTCACGGTGCGCCCTGCCCTCGCCGGCTATGATCCGGCCGTCGTCGAGGACGCGACCTACGCCGTGACGCTGGAGCCGGCGGGCGGCTCCCCGACCGGCGCGCCGACGAGCGCGCCCCTATGGACCGGTAAGCTCGTGCAGGCGACGCCGTGAGCCGATCGGCTCTCCCGCCGCCTCGCTCTGCTCGCCGCTTTGCCGTTCGTCGAGCCAGGCCTCGGCCGCGGCGCGGCCTGATTCGCGCAGGCGTGCGAGAAGGTCCCAATCGAGGTTGAAGGCGCTCAGCTCGCTGAGATCGGGCACCGCATCCTCCGCGGAGACCCGGTGCAGGCGAAGGCGCCGCAGCTTGCGCGACAGGCGCCCCTCGCCGTCCTGCTCCTTGGCGAGCTCCATCATCGAGGACAAGGTGTCGAGATCGTGCAGGAGCGAGTTGTTGAAGGTCATCTGGTTCAGCCGGCGAATGATCTCCGGAGAGGTCCTCGGAAGCTCCTCGCCCGCGGTCGGGATGATCTGGACGACGACGATATCGGCGGCTCGCGAAGCCGTGACCAGCGGCATGAGCGGCGGGTTGGCAGCGTAACCGCCATCCCAATAGGCCTCGCCCTCGATCGTGACCGCATGGTGCAGGAGCGGGAGGCAGGCAGAGGCGAGCACCACGTCTTGGGTGATCTCATGCTCGCGGAAGACGCGCAGCCGCCCATCGCTGACGCGCGTCGCGCCGATCAGCAGCCTGAGCGGCGGGTCGTTCCGCAGTGCCTCGAAATCGACCTCGCCGAGGAGCGAGCGCAAAGGATTGAAGTCGAGCGGGTTGAACTGGTAGGGCGACATGATGCGGGTCGACAGGTCGAAAGCCGAAGAGGCGCGGCCGCCCGGATGACGCGGCGCGACCTTCGAGGCCCGTTCCCAGAATCGAGCCAGCACCTCGCGGGCGCCTTCGACGCCCCCCTGCCTCAAGCCGGCGGCGAGAAGAACTGCGTTGATGGCGCCGGCGCTCGCGCCACTCACCGCGTCGAGGGCAATGTCCTTGTCCTCGAGCAGGCGATCGAGAACGCCCCAGGTGAAGGCTCCGAGCGAGCCGCCGCCCTGCAGCGCCAGCGACAGGCGCAACCGCTTCGTTCGGGCCGCCTTCGCCGGCGTTCCCGGCACGCGCCCGGGCGCCTGCGTGGCATCGGTTCCGGCCACGCGCTGGAGGACGGGCGAGATGAAGGCGCGGATCGCGCGACTGATCTTCCGGCTGTTTTGCATTGCACCATCATATAGGGATTCATGCTGCAACGCAAAACGAGATGATCAAGAAAGCGATAAATCGCCGCGAATCGCCCTTTCAAAATTCGTTTCGGTATTTTGCAGCCCGAATTTAGAGAATTAGCCGTCATGGCCGGGCTGATCCTCGGATCAGGTCCGAGGACGGCCGTGACGACCCCCGGCGCGACATCAAGCCTCGTTCTTCAGCTTCGGATCGATGGCGTCGCGAAGGCCGTCGCCCAGGAGGTTCAGGGCGAAGACGACGATCAGGATCGCCATGCCGGGCGCGATGGCGAGCCAGGCCGAATCGAGGATGCTCTCGAAGCCTTCCCTGATCATGCCGCCCCAGGTCGCGGTCGGCGGCTTCAGGCCGAGCCCGATGAAGGCGAGCGAGGCTTCGGTGCGGATGGCATTGGCGAGCCAGAGCGAGCCCATCACCAGAATCTCGGGGAAGATATTCGGCAAGATATGCCGGACCAGGATGCGCGTATCGGAAAAGCCGAGCGAACGGCAGGCCTCGACGAAATCGCGGCCCTTCACCGCGATGGTCGGGGCGCGAGCGATGCGCGCGAAGGGCGGCACCGAGGTCAGCGCGATCGCCGCGATGATGTTCTGGATCGAGGGCCCGAGCATCGCCACGATGATCAGGCCGAGGATCAGCGAAGGAAAGGCCAGCAGCATGTCCATCACCTGCATGGTGATGGTGTCGAAGCGCCCGCCGCGCCAACCGGCGAGCATGCCGATCAGCGTGCCGAGCGCCATGGCGATCAGGGTCGACAGGATGCCGATGACGAGCGAGATGCGGGCCCCGTAGAGGAGGCGCGAGAGCGTGTCGCGGCCGTAATAATCGGTGCCCAGGAGATGCTCGGCGGTCGGCGCCTTCAAGCGGTCGAGCACATCCTGATCGAGGGGGTCATAGGGTGCGAGCGCCGGCGCGAAGATGGCGGCGAGCACGACCGTCAGGAAGATCACCAGGCCGATCCACGAGGCTTTGTTGGTGTTGAAGGCGCGCAGCGTCGCCGTAAGCGCCACGCTGAGCGCCGAAGGCGGTGGAGCGCCGGCGGCAAGATCGGTCACCCGAGCTTCACCCGCGGATCGACGAAGCCGTAAGCGAGGTCGACGAGGAGGTTCACGATCACCACGGCGAGCGTGTAGATCACCATCATCCCCTGCAGCATGGTGTAGTCGCGCTGGTTCAGCGCTCCCACGATCAGCTTGCCGAGGCCCGGCCGGCTGAAGACGATCTCGGTGAGCACCGAATTGCCGATGAGGATCGAGAGGTAGAGCCCGACCACCGTGATGATCGGGATCAGCGCGTTGCGCAGCGCATGGCGCCAGATCACGAGCTGCGCCGGCACGCCCTTGGCGCGGGCGGTGCGCACATAATCCTCCGACAGCACCTCGAGCATGGCCGAGCGCGTCACCCGGGTGATGTAGGCCGCGCTGATCAGGCCGAGATTGACGGCGGGCAGCGTGATCGACTGCGTCCAGGCCGCGACGCTGCCCGAGCTTCCCGAGATCACCGGGAACCAGCGGACCTCGATGGCGAACAGGAACAACAGGATGATCGCCGAAACGAAGGCTGGGAAGGACAGGCCGATGAGCGAGGCGATGCGCGCCACATAATCGAAGAGGCGGTTGCGCCGCACCGCCGCCCAGACGCCGAGTGGCACGCCGATGACGATGCCGATCAGCAGCGAGACGAGGGTCAGCTCGATCGTCCAGGGCAAGACGTTCAAGACCTCGGCCATGACCGGGCGCCCGCTCACCATGGAGACGCCCCAGTCGCCCTTGAGGGCGCCCGCCAGGAACTCGGCATATTGCACGACGATCGGCTTGTTCAGCCCGAGCCGCTCATGCATCGCCTCGATCGCCTCGCGGCTCGCCTGATCGCCGAGGATCACCTGCGCCGGGTCCCCCGGCACGATGCGCACGATGACGAAGACGAGGGTGAGCACCGCGAACAGCGTCACGAAAGCGAAGCCGATGCGGCGGATCAGGAAGGCAGTCATTTCTGGTCACGCACCACGATCCTGCGCTTCCCTTCTCCCGTTTACGGGAGAAGGTGCCGGTCGCGTCAGCGAGCGGCGGATGAGGGTGACTTCGCGACCGCGATCCCTCGTGGGAATCCTGCTCGAGCGAACGATCATTCAACCTCGATTGTGAATGGAAGCACCCTCATCCGCCCCTTGCCGAGGCAAGGGGGTACCTTCTCGCTTTGAAGCGAGGGCGCACGCAGTCGAACTCGGCGACAAAGCGAGCGGGTCATGCCCTCACTTCGTAAAATGCGTCTTCTCCGTCACCGGCGGCGAGAGGTTGAGCGAGCCCTTGAGCTCGTAGCCGAGGTCGAGCGTGTCCTTCCAGGCCCAGAGCTGCAATTGCTCGTAGACCGGGATGCCGCACACGGCCTTGATGATCTTCTCCTGCGCCGTCTTCCAGAGCGCCTTTTGCTTGGCCGGATCGGCCTCGGCGCGCGCGGCGCGGATTTCATTATCGGCGACGTTGCAATGCGAGAAATTGGTCACCGCGGTCGGCGTGCCGACGATCGAGGCCGAATCGTAGAACTGCGTGAGATAGACGTCGGCTACTGGGAAACGCCCCGCCTGATAGTGGACGACCGGCGACAGATCCTTCCTGATCTGGGCGTGAAAGGTCGCGTGCTCGACGAGTTGGACATCAAGATTGATGCCGACCTTCTTCAACTGCGCCTGGATGGCCTCGATGAAGGTTTCCATGCCGGTCAGCGTCGTATGGATGGTCTTGATGGTGAGGCCGGCCGGATAGCCCGCCTCCTTCAGGAGTTCCTTCGCCTTGGCGGGGTCATAGGGGAAGAGCGGCGCATGCTCGTCGGTGCCGAGATAGCCCGAGGGCACGACCGAAACCGCCTCGCGCGAGGTGCCGACGCCCTTGAAAGCGACGATGGCCTTGCGGTCGATGGCGTAAGCGACCGCCTCGCGCACCCGGATTTCGTCGAGCGGCTTTACCGTGACGTTGAGGAACAGCGTCGACATCTCGGCGGGCTCCATGGCGACGACCTTGACGCCCGGGAGCTGCTTGGTGCGGTCGACCCAGGACTGGTCCTGCTTGCCGTAGATCATGTCGAGCTCGCCCGACTGGAGGGCGAGGTCGCGGCTCGCATCGGAGGGGATGTAGCGGTAGACGATCTCGTCGAGCAACGGCGCGCCGCGGAAATACTGCTTGTTGGCGACAAGGCGCACGAATTGCTGCGGCTGATATTCGGCGAACATGAAGGGCCCGGTGCCGATGGGCTTCTTCGAGAAGCCGTCGCCCATCTCCTCGGCGGCCTTCTTGCAGACCATGTTGCCGCCATTGACATTGGCGACATAGCCGAGGAAGCCGGCGATCGGGGTCTTCAGCGTGATCTTCAGCGCGTATTTGTCGACGGGCTCGATCTTCTGTAGGCCCGAATAGTCGTTCGAGTACGAGGATGTGTTCTTGTTGGCGGCGCGCATGAGGGAATAGGCCGCGTCCTCAGCCGTGAACTCACCGTAGCCGGAATGGCATTGCACGCCCTGGCGGATCTTGAAGGTCCATTCGGTGGCCGCCGGGTTGGAGCTCCAGCTCTCGGCGAGGTCGGGCTCGATGAAGTCGGGGCTGACCTGGCCCGGCTTGATGCGCACCAGGCCGTTGAACATGTATTGCAGCAGGCCCTTGTCGGGCGTCGTCGAGGCGATGTGCGGATCGAGCTTGCCGGCATCCGCCGAGCCCATGCCGATGGTGAGCGTCTTCTTTTGCGCCTGCGCCGCCGTCGCCCCGAAGAGCACCATGACGGCGAACGCGACCCCGACTATCTTCTTCATTGCTGGTCTCCCTCATCGATTGCGCGATTGTGGCCGCAACTGATGGGCGCGCGCAAGGGCGATTGATTCTTGCAAGCCGCGGCCGGCAGAGTAGATCATATGGCCACCTGTCTCGGCTCGGCCGCGACCAGGATCAGGGAGAGACGATGTTGAGACCGATGCGGCCGGTGCGGCTCGGCGAAGCCGGAATGATCCTCGACAAGTGCGCCGACGGCACGATCTATGCGCGCTCGCCAGTCCCGCTCGGGCCTTATCCGGAGCGCCTCACGGAGCGCCTCACCCATTGGGCGCGGCTCGCGCCGGACCGCGTCTTCCTCGCCCAGCGCGTCGCGGATGACGATTGGCGGCGCCTCGGCTATGGCGAGGCTCTCGTTCTCATCCGCCGCATCGGTGCGGCGCTCTTGGCGCGCGACCTGTCGCCCGAGCGTCCGATCGCCATCCTCTCCGATAACAGCATCGAGCACGCGCTGCTCGGCCTCGCCGCCATGCATGTCGGCATCCCCTACGCGCCGATTTCGGCTGCCTATTCGCTGATGTCGTCGGATTTCGGCAAGCTGAAGCAGATCCTCGCAACGCTGACGCCCGGCCTCGTCTTCGCGGCCAATGGCCGGGCCTTCTCGCGTGCCATCGCGGCGGCAGCTCCGGCGGATGCCGAAATCGTGGTCGTCGAGCAGGAGCCGGAAGGCCGGCGCGCGACGTCCTTCGCGGATCTCGCGGCAACCAAAGCGACGCCGGCGGTCGAGGCCGCCCATGCGCGGACCTCGCCCGACACGATCGCCAAATTCCTTTTCACCTCCGGCTCGACGGGCGTGCCCAAGGGCGTCATCAACACCCAGCGCATGCTATGCGCCAATCAGGAGATGATCGCCGCGCATCTCGCCTTCCTGAAGGACGAACCGCCCGTGCTCGTCGATTGGCTGCCCTGGAACCATACCTTCGGCGGCAACCATAATACCGGCCTCGCCATCTATAATGGCGGCTCGCTCTATATCGACGAGGGCAAGCCCATGCCGGGCGCCATAGAGCGCACGGTGCGCAATCTGCGCGAGATCGCGCCGACCGTGTATTTCAACGTGCCGCGCGGCTTCGAGGCGCTGGTGCCTTATTTCCGCAGGGAAAAGGCTTTGCGCGAATTGTTCTTCAGCCGGCTCAGGTTGATGTTCTATGCGGGCGCCGGTCTCTCGCAGCATGTCTGGGACGATCTCGAAAGCCTCGCTCTCGAGACTTGCGGCGAGCGCATCGCCATGATCACCGGGCTAGGCTCCACCGAAACCGCGCCATCCGCCCTGTTCACGACGCTTCGCGCCAGCCAGTCGGGGGCGGTCGGTGTGCCGTTGCCGGGCGTCGAGGTGAAGCTCGCTCCGGTTGGCGATAAGCTTGAAGGGCGGGTGCGCGGTCCGAGCATCACGCCGGGCTATTGGCGCGAGGAGGCGACCACCAGGAAGGCGTTCGACGAGGAGGGTTATTATCGCTTCGGCGATGCGCTCCTCTTTCTCGACGAGAAAGACGAAATGAAGGGCTTCCGGTTCGACGGCCGCATCTCGGAGAACTTCAAGCTCTCGACCGGCACCTGGGTTACGGTCGGCCCGCTGCGCTCAGCTTTCCTGACGGCCTTTGCGCCCTACGCCAAGGACGTCGTCATCGCCGGCCATGACCGCGATGAGGTCTGCGCCCCGGTTTTCCCCGATATCGAGGCATGCCGAGCCCTGTGTCCCGACATCCCTGCCTCCGGCGATCCGGCCGCCGTCCTGCGGCATGAGGCGACGCGCGCCAAGCTCTCTCGCCTGTTGGCCGATTTCGGGCGCGCGGCCAAAGGCTCATCGACCCGCATCGCAAGGCTTGTCCTGCTCGAGGAACCGGCCTCGATCGATGCGAACGAGATCACCGACAAGGGCTCGATCAACCAGCGTGCCGTACTCGCCCGACGGGCAGCACTGGTCGACGCCGTCTACGCGACGCCCAGGCCGCCATCGGTCATTGCCAGCTGAGGGATTCCCGGATGCCCGATCATGGACGCGCCCTCGTCTCGACCTTCGAGGATGCCTGGCTCGCGGCCGGCGCCCGCACGCCTTTTGCCGACTACAATGGCGCCTTGTCGCTCGCCTCACCCATCGATCTCGGCATCAAGGCGGCGCGGGAGACCTTCAACCGCTCCGGCCTGTCGCCGAGCGATGTCGGCACGGTGGTCGCGGGCAACATGGCCCAAGCGAGCTTCGACGCCTATATGCTGCCGCGCCATATCGGCCTCTATGCCGGGGTTCCCGAGCAGGTGCCAGCCCATCTGGTGCAGCGCGTCTGCGGCACCGGGATCGAGGCGATCCTCCAGGCCTCCGACACGGTCTCGCTCGGACGGGCTGAGCTCGCGCTCTGCGTCGGCGCCGAATCGATGAGCCGCAATCCCATTGCCGCCTATACGCATCGCGGCGGCTTCCGCCTGGGTCAGGTCGAGTTCAAGGACTTCCTTTGGGAAGCCCTGCTCGATCCGTCCTGCGGCTGCACCATGGGCGACACCGCCGAGAACCTGGCGCGCCAGCACCAGATCACGCGCGAGGAGGTCGACGCCTTCGCGTCGCGCAGCTTTGCTCGCGCGGTCGCGGCGCAGACAAGCGGCTTCTTCGAAGGCGAGATCGCGCCCGTGACCAATGAGAGCTTCGAGGCGGAGGGGCTGACGCGACGCGGCATCAAGCTCCACGGCAAGGTCGAGCGGGTGGATGCCGACACGCATGTGCGACCCTCATCGACCGAGGCCTTGGCGAAGATCAGGCCCGCCTTCGGCGGGGTGCAGACCGGCGGCAATTCCTCGGCGATCGTGGATGGCGCGGCGGCTGTGCTGGTCGCTTCGGCGAAGTATCTGAAGGCGCGAGACAAGAAGCCGCTGGCGCGCATTCTCGCCGGCGCCTCGGTCGGCGTGCCGCCGCGGCTCATGGGCATCGGCCCGGTCCCGGCCATAAAGGCGGTTCTCGAGCGGGCCGGCATCGGGCTCGACAGTATCGACCGCCTCGAGATCAACGAGGCCTTCTCCGCGCAGGTCATGGCTTGTTCGCGCGCGCTTTCCCTCGACGAGGACAGGCTCAACGTCAATGGCGGGGCGATCGCCATCGGCCATCCGCTCGGCGCCACCGGGGTGCGGCTCACCGTGACGGTGGCGCGCGAGCTGAAACGGGCCGGCAAGCGCTATGGCATCGCCTCGGCCTGCATCGGCGGCGGGCAGGGCATCGCGATCCTGGTCGAGAACCCGGATCGGGCTTGAGGGACCTTGATGGCAGTCGTCGGCAAGCGGGAAATATTGGTCGAATGGGGCCATTGCGATCCGGCCGGGATCGTCTTCAATCCGCGTTTCTTCGAGTGGTTCGACGCCTGCACGGCCGGGCTGTTCGCCCATGTCGGCTTGCCCAAGCCGCAACTCATCAAGACCTATGGCATCGTCGGCATCCCGCTCGTCGAGACGCGAGCGAAGTTCCTGCTGCCCTCGAAGTTCGGCGATACGGTCACGATCGAATCCGCGATCGTTAGCTTCAAGCGTTCGAGCTTCGAGGTCGAGCACAGATTGTTCAACGGGGGCGCGCTCGCGGTCGAAGGGCGCGAGACCAGGGTCTGGGTCGGCCGCCATCCCGATGATCCGGCGCGGATCAAGTCGCAGACGATTCCGCAGGAGGTGATCGCCCTGTTTCGAGGGGAGTGACCGCACCATCCGTAATGGCCGGGCCGAGCCCTGCCACGACGAGCGAAGGTGTCGAATGCCTAACTTCGGCCGCCGATTCACAGCCCCTCGAACAGTGCGGTCGATAGATAGCGCTCGGCGAAGGAGGGGATGATGATGACGATATTCTTCCCGTCCATGCCCGGCCTCGCGGCGACCTTGAGCGCGGCTGCGACCGCCGCACCCGAGGAGATGCCGCAAGGAATGCCTTCGATGCGCGCGATAAGGCGCGCCGTGTCGAAGGATATCTGATTGCCGACCGTCACCACCTCGTCGATCACCGAGCGGTCGAGGATCTCGGGGATGAAGTTCGCGCCGATGCCCTGGATTTTGTGCGGGCCGGGCTTGCCGCCCGACAGGAGCGGGGAGTCCTCGGGCTCGACCGCGACGATCCTCAGCGAGGGCCGGCGCGGCTTCAGCACCTGGCCGACGCCGGTGATGGTGCCGCCGGTGCCGATGCCGGCGACGAAAATGTCGATCTCGCCCTTGGTGTCGTTCCAAATCTCCTCGGCCGTCGTCCGGCGATGGATCTCCGGGTTGGCGGGATTGACGAACTGTCCGGGAATGACGGAGCCGGCGATCTCTCTGTTCAGCTCCTCGGCCTTGTCGACGGCGCCCTTCATGCCGAGCGGACCGGGCGTCAGCACGAGTTCGGCGCCGAGCAGGGCCAGCATCTTGCGCCGCTCGACCGACATCGTCTCCGGCATCGTCAGGATCAGGCGGTAGCCGCGCGCGGCCGCCACGAAAGCGAGCGCAATGCCGGTATTGCCCGAGGTCGGCTCGATCAAGGTCGCGCCGGGCTTGACCTTGCCGTCGCGCTCGAGCGCGTCGATCATGCTCACCCCGATGCGGTCCTTGACGCTGGCGATCGGGTTGAAGAATTCGAGCTTGGCGAGGAGGTTGGCCTTGATGCCCTTCTCGGCGGCGAGGCGCTTCATCCGCACGATCGGGGTATCGCCGATGGTGTCGGTGATGCTGTCAAAGATGCGCCCGCGCCCCGGTCTGTGCGTTCGCGAGCCGACCTCAGACTGCTTCGCCTCGTTCATGATGCTTCCTTCCTCGGCTGGAACTGCGCAATGGCGGTCCCCGTTCATGTATTAGGCAAAGCCGTTCGGGCAAGGGCGTGGTAGCGCGCCAAGCGAGGTCGCGCCACTTTTCTTTGCGTCGTCCAGCGTTTATGACCGGCGTCGGGAAAGGCTCCAAATCCATATTTTGTCGCATTTTCCTGCGACTCCGCGCCCGTGCCCGCCCTCGCGGGGCGAGCTTCAAGGCCGGATATTCGAGGGAGAGAAGGCCGCATGGACATTATCGGGACGTTGAACGCCACGCAGGGCCCTGCGGCTTTCGGTTTCAGGGAGCTCGAGCGCATCCATGCGAATCTCGAGGCACCCCTCTTGATCGAGGAGGCGCTCCGGCGCGGCGAGGCGCGGCTGGCGCGTGGCGGGGCGCTCGTCGCAGATACCGGCATCCATACCGGCCGCTCCCCCAAGGACAAGTTCATCGTCAAGGACGCGGCGACCGAAGGCGAAGTCTGGTGGGCCAATAACGGCGCGATCACGCGAGCCCAGTTCGAGATCTTGCTCGAGGATTTCATCGCCCATGCGCAGGGCAAGGAGCTGTTCGTCCAGGACCTCTATGGCGGGGCTGATCCCGCCCATCGCGTGCGGGCCCGCGTCTACACCGAATATGCCTGGCATTCCTTGTTCATCCGCAACCTCTTGATCCGCCCCGAGCATGAGGACCTCGCGAGCTTCGTGCCGGACCTCACCATCGTCGATCTGCCTTCCTTCAAGGGCGACAAGGAGCGTCACGGCGCGCGCAGCGAGACCATCATCGCTTGCGATTTCTCGCGCAAGATCGTGCTGATCGGCGGTTCGAGCTATGCGGGCGAGATGAAGAAATCGCTCTTCACCTATCTGAACTATGTTTTTCCGGCAAAGGGCGTCATGCCGATG
>JBIOEJ010000022.1:0-56225 GCA_044445965.1 Hyphomicrobiales bacterium | reverse complement strand
GTTCGAAGAGCGCGTCGCGGGCAATTTCAGCCTCGATGATATTCGGGTTCACCTTCTCGCCGATAGACAGGACGATCATCTCCTTCAGGCGGCCCGCGATAAAGATGCGGCCATTGCGGATCTCGGCAATGTCTCCCGTGGAGAGCCAGCCGGCTGCATCGAGCGCCTGCGTCGTCCCGGCCTCATCTTTCCAGTAGCCAATCATGACCGAGGGCGAACGCACCAGCAGCTCGCCTCGTGCAGTCAGCTTGACGTCAACGCCCGGCAGGGGGCGGCCGACAGATGCAGGCACGTTGTCGCCGAGGGCGGTCGCGGCGACCACCGGCGCAGCTTCGGTCAAGCCGTATCCCTCGACTAACGGAAAACCGAGACCGATCATGAAGCGCGCGATGCCGGCGCCGAGCGGGGCGCCCCCACTCACCGCTACACGCAAGCGTCCTCCGAAGGCGGCCATAACGGGCATGACGACGAGACGGTAGAGCAGAGGCCAGAGCAAGCGCTCGCCAAGATTGAGGCGGCGTTCCGGGTGCTGGCCCGATTCGACGCGCCGCCAGCCGAATGATGCCGCCAGGCGAAGGAGGATCCGCTTGCCGACACTGCCCTCGACGTTTCCTCGGATTGCGGCACACATCCTTTCAAAGAGGCGAGGGACCCCGAGCAGCACCGTTGGTCGGATCGTAACAAGGTCGGCGCCCAGCTCTCTGGCGGAGCGCGCATAAACAACGGTGGAGCCGCTCATCATCGGGAGATAGTAACCGACGGTCCGCTCGAAGGCGTGCGCCAACGGGAGAATTGAGAGGAATATGTCATCCGGTCGAGGCGGTATGATCGCGGCGGACGCTTCAGCGTTCCATAGAAGCGCGAAGTGAGACAGCATCACGCCCTTCGGGCGCCCAGTTGTGCCCGACGTATAGATTAGCGTCGCTAGCGCGGTCGGTGGAACCGGAATGACCGCAGGTGCCGGATTTTCGCCAGCAAGGACATCGGTGAGGTGGCGCACGATCGGACCTGCTGCCACGATATCCGGTTCGGCTGCGCCGTCACGTACCCAGACGCGCTCGAGGCAGGGGAAGGCCGCGCAATGTGCGGACAGCGATTGCCACCGGGCTGGTGTGTCGAGAAACACCAAGCGAGCGTCGGAATGGCCAAGAATATAAGCGTTATTGGCTGGGCTATCATGCTGATAAAGCGCGACGACGACGAGCCCCAGTGCATGCGCGGCCATGTCGAAACAGACCCAATCTATCCCATTGGGCAGAAGAAGGGCCGCTCGGTCACCTGGCTTCAGCCCTTGCTTTACGAGCGCGGCGTTGAACAGATCAGTCCGCGCCGCGATCGCCCGCCATGTATGGTTACGCCAACTGTCGCTGACCGGGTTATAGTCGCGACATGCGAAGCTGTCGGGCGTCTGACGCACGCGCTTGCAGAACAAGCCCCACAATGTGCCTGCCTCATTGCAGCCGATGATGGCGCTGGTCGTCATCATCGACGCCGAAGACCGTAGAGTCGAAATGCCCTCACTGTCCCTGGCGCGACGGATGCAAGCCACGGTGGCCACGCCGTGAAGCTGCGCGAAGCAGGCGCCGGATGTGGAGGAGCGGCGGCCAGCATGAACTTGTTTTCCATTCTGCATTTCGATCTGCTCGAAGGCACGGCATGGAGAATGTCCGCACGTCGTCAGCGCTTGAGGAGTTTCCTCAATTCAGATCGCGGCCGGGTGTTGATGACGTCGGCTGGCTCGAGCCAACCGCGGCGCGCTTGGTCAACGCCAAAACGCATGTATTCCAGCGCTGCCGTCGAATGAGCATCTGTCGAGATCGCGACTTTGACCCCCGTTGATTTGGCAGCTTGCGCATGGATGTCGGTCAGATCCAGTCGGTCCGGCCCAGCATTCAACTCGAGGTGACAACCGCGCTCGTGCGCTGCGACGACAATCCGTTCCATGTCGACGTCGTAAGGCTCCCGCTCCCCGATTATGCGCCCAGTGGGGTGAGCTAGGATCGCCATGTGCCGGTTGTCCATCGCGCGGATAATGCGCTCGGTCTGGGCATTGCGGGATAGATCGAACTTATAGTGGACCGCAGCAACAACCACGTCGAGACGGGCCAAGATCTGGTTTGGCAGGTCGAGGCGCCCGTCCGCCAAGATATCAACCTCGATGCCTTTGAGCACAACGAAACCATCGAGCGTGTCGTTGAGGCGATCGATCTGCTCGATCTGATGCGAAAGGCGCGCAACATCGAGCCCATGGGCGACGGTCATCCGTTGGCTGTGATCGGTGACTGCGATATAGGCGTAGCCCCGTTGCTTTGCCGCTGCGGCCATGTCCGCGATCGGCGCCGTACCGTCGCTCCAGTCTGAGTGCGCGTGGAGATCGCCACGAATGTCGGAGAGCGATACGAGCTTCGGGAGCCATTTCTTCCTGGCCAACGCGATCTCGCCCCGGTCCTCGCGGAGCTCGGGCGGGACAAAGGCAAGGTTCAGCTTCTTGTAGATTTCTTCCTCTGTCGCACCCGCGATCCGCCGTTTGCCCTCGAACAGACCGTACTCATTGAGCTTCCAGCCGCGCTCATTGGCGAGACCGCGTAGCGCGATATTGTGCGCCTTGGATCCGGTAAAATACATCAACGCGGCACCGTAGCTCTGCTCCGGAACGACGCGAAGATCCACCTGGATCCCGGAGCGCAGCATGACGGTGGTTCGGGAGGGACCGTGGGCGAGGACGCTTGCCACGTTCTCGTACTTTGCGAGGTCGTCTCCCACTGCCGCACCGTTGCGCGCGGTGACGAGGATATCCAGATCTCCGACAGTGTCGCGACGCCGGCGATAGCTCCCGGCCACGGCGATCCGACCGCTTTCCAACCTCTGATGCAGGAAGTCGACAAGCGCCTTCGCCTCCACTTCGGCCGCTGCGAGTTTGAACCGCTTCTCGCTCGGAGGCTTCGTGAGCGCGGCGAGGAGCTTCGCCTCGCTCTTCGCGCCGAACCCGCGGAGCTCACGCAGGCGACCCGTCTTGACGGCGCGACGGAGATCCTCGATCGAGCGAATCCCCAGCTGGTCGTAGAGAAGCTTGACGCGCTTCGGGCCAAGTCCAGGCAGCATGGCGATCTCGCCGAGATCCCCAGGCAGTTCGCGCTTCAGTGTTTCCAGAAGATCGAATTTCCCGGTGGTGATGATGCCAGCAATCTTGCCGGCCAAGTCATTACCGATGCCAGGCAGTTCCGAGAGATCCTCCCCCGCTTTCAGCAGATTGGTGACGCTCTTGGGCAGTCCCTCGATGACGCGTGCGGCCCTCCGATACGCCCTGGTGCGAAAAGGGTTGTCGCCCCTGATCTCCAGGAGTTCGGCGGCCTGATCGAACATGGCCGCAATCTCGGTATTGTGGACGGGCATCGATCGTGCTCACTCAAGAGTGCGCGCATCCGGCGATGGATTGCGGAGCATGTGACACCGGGGGCGGCCATCAGCCATTGATACAGATCAGGGACTGGGTCCCTGCTCGGCCTTATGTTTTGAGGGTTAATTCGGTGTGTTTGAACGTTTTGTCCGGAGTGGCGACGCTAAGTATCGGCTGTGGCACAGTCGTCACGGCGGCAAAATCGCGGCCAAAAGGATAATTCCCGGTGACCTTTGGAGGTATGGAAATGGACAAGGAAAGCGTGGTCGCGAAACTCCGGGGAACCGGTTTTCAGGTCCACAGGATCGTCCGGATGGGGGACAATGATGGCTGGCGGTTCACGCTCACGAACGGTGCAGTCATCCATTGCTTCGACGATGGACGCATCATCGTCCACGGTCCCAGCGCCGCCTCCCTGCGCTTCATAGTGCGCGCCAAATCATTAGCGAATACCCCCTGGAGCAGGGGGCAGCCGCAATCTAGCCTTCACTTGTCTTGAAGCAGCTGCTGCGAGCCTTCGAGGCATGCCCTGCCGCCCGATGCCGGCCGACGCAGTGTCGGTTCGAGACAAACCGTCCTTGTTGCCCTCGATTTCGAGTCCAATGCGAGTCGACGGCGGCGCGATCGACGAGCTCACTTACAAGAGAACACGCCTGCGTCGAGGAGAGTACTCATGGTCGGGCTCGTGCTGCCGCTTTTACCGGATGTGCTTTCGCCGTTGCGGGACCTGGCGCTCGATCTTCGTTGGACCTGGAGCCATGAAGGCGACGCGCTCTGGGAACAAGTCGACGCAAGGCTCTGGGAGCAAACGCGAAGTCCGTGGACATTGCTGCAGCACGTTCCCGCCGACCGTCTGAAGCTCTTGGCGGGCGACGCTCATTTTCTTGCCGAGCTCGAGAGCGTGGTCGAAAATCGAAAGGCCTATCTTGAAGGGCCAAGCTGGTTTCAGAGCACCCATGAGGGAGCCGGCTTGGGCAAGATCGCCTATTTCAGCATGGAATTCGGGTTGGGGGAGGCATTGCCGCTCTATGCAGGCGGGCTAGGCGTTCTGGCCGGGGATTTCCTCAAAGCCGCGAGCGATCTTGGCATCCCGATGATCGGCGTCGGGCTGCTCTATCAGGAAGGTTACTTCCGGCAGGTGGTGGATGCCGAGGGGCGCCAGCATGAGGCCTACCCGTTCAATGAACCCGCCGTGATGCCGATCGAACCGGTCATGGTCGACGGCACTTGGCTGCGGGTATCGCTCAGCCTGCCTGGCCGCATTCTCCGGCTTCGTGTGTGGCAGGCGACGGTTGGACGGATGAAGCTCTACTTGCTCGACAGCAATGACCTGCTGAACAGCCCGACCGATCGCGGCATCACCGGCAAGCTCTATGGCGGGGATGCGGAAATGCGCTTGATGCAGGAGGCCGTGCTCGGCATCGGCGGTTGGGGCGCGCTCGAAGCCCTGGGTCACGAGATCGAGATCTGCCACATCAACGAGGGCCATGCTGCCCTCGCCGTGATCGAGCGCGCCCGCCGGCTCGCGAAGCGCACGGGCCTCGACTTCTGGCAAGCGCTGTGGGCCACTCGCGCGGGGAATATCTTCACGACCCACACGCCGATGGATTCCGGTTTCGATCGGTTCCATCCTGATCTTCTGCGTAAGTATCTGCCGGTCGTGGGAGAGGCGCTGACGGCTACGGGCATTTCGCCAAATGAGCTCCTGGGCCTTGGCCGCGCTGATCCGGACGACGAGACCGAGCCGTTCAACATGGCGTATCTCGCCATGCGTGGTTCGGGCACGTGCCTGGCCGTCAGTAAGCTCCACGAGCGCGTCAGCCGGCGGATCTTCCAACCTCTGTTTCGCCGCTGGCCCGAAGGCGATGTGCCGGTAGGGCATGTCACCAACGGCGTTCACGCCCCGACTTGGGACTCGGCCGAGGCGGACCAGCTGTGGACAGAGGCCTGCGGCAAGCAACGTTGGCGGGTCCTGACGGAGGGCCTTCCCGAGCGAATCCAGGGCGTGGCTGACGAGGAGCTCTGGGCTTTGCGCGGCGAGGGCCGCCGGAGCCTCGTGCGTCGGGTGCGCGGGCGCCTTGCTTTCCAGTTGCGCCAGCGAGCGCTAGGTCCCGAGGTGGTCAAGGCGGCGGAAAATGCCCTGGATCCCAATATTCTCACGCTGGGCTTCGCGCGCAGGTTCACGGATTACAAGCGGCCGAACCTGTTGCTGCGCGATCCGGAGCGCTTCGCCCGCCTGTTGTTGGACGAGCATCGCCCCGTGCAGATCATCGTGGCGGGCAAGGCCCATCCTGCCGATGAGCTAGGCAAGGACATGATCCGCGAGTGGATCGCGTTCGCGCAACAGCCGCGTCATCGCGGACATGTCGTCTTCCTCGAAGATTACGACATTGCGCTCGCCCAGGAGCTCGTCCAGGGCGTGGATGTCTGGATCAACACTCCCCGCCGGCCTTGGGAGGCTTGCGGCACCAGCGGCATGAAGGTCCTGGTGAACGGCGGTCTGAACTGTTCCGTGCGAGACGGATGGTGGGACGAGGCCTACGAGCCTGGCCTTGGCTGGTGCATCGGCGACGGGGGAGCAGGCGAGGGGAAGGAAATCGATGCGGCGGATGCCGAGGACACCTACGATGTGATCGAGCACGAGATTGTGCCGGAGTTCTACGATCGCGACGAGATCGGCCTGCCTCGTGCTTGGATCGCACGCATTCGTCGGAGCATGTCCACCCTGACCTCAGCTTTCAGCAGCGCCCGCATGGCACGCGAATATGTCGAACGAGCGTATTTGCCCGCGGCGGCGGCGCTGAGACACCGGCTCGCCAATGGCTATGCTGTCGCGAAAGAGCTGGCGAACTGGTCCGCTCGTCTTCGTCGGGATTGGCCGAGCCTGCACATTGGCGACCCGATCGTCGGCCGTGTGGAGGCGGGCTGGCGCTTCGCGGTGCCCGTCGTCCTGGGCGAAGTGGCTCCCGAGGACGTTCGCGTCGAGCTCTACGCCGACCGGGCAGAAGGGAAAGTACCGGACATCATCCCGCTGAGCCGAGTGCGAGCCATTTCGAGGGCTGTGAATGGCTATATTTACGCTGGCCAGGCGCCAGCCTCGCGTCCAGCCGGCGATTTCACGGTTCGCGTGATCCCTTGCCGGCGTGAGGCCCTCGTGCCTGCCGAGCTTGCGCTCATCGCCTGGCAAAGATGATCGCCTGCGAGCTTATGTCGGTTCGGCGAAACTGAGGCCGGTCGCTGTCCGATCGGCGATGGACATGGACCGCGTCCAGGACCGTGTGCGCCAAGCCGCGCAGCGGAGCGGCGGATTATTGAGACAAGATCACGTCGACGCTCCCCGAAAGACCGTGGCGAGCCCCACCATGCGCCTCCGGCGCACCCTTGATCCTGATCAAGACGCATCGAACTGCAACGAGCAGAAAGGCACCAGTCCAACTTGCCGGGACTGCTCTCCAGGGCACGTCGTCCAAGAGGAAACGAAGAGATGTCGTATTTGATCCTATCGAGTTCGATGCGCCTGCTGGGCCGCTCGTCGTGCTGTGCGGGGCTTGCCTTGGCGCTGGCGGTGGCGGCTCCCTGCGATGCGAGCGCGGCGCGCGGCCCCGGCGAGATTGCCGATGTGGCCGAACAGGTCGTCGACGCGGTGGTGAACATTTCGGCCACCACCACCGAGCAAGTGCCAAGCTTCACGACTCCCGGCGAGCCGCCGTCGTTCGACGATTTTTTCAGTCGCAGGCCCGGAGGGCAGGGCGGCGACGCTCCCCAATCGCCGCGCATGCGCAAATCGCAATCGCTGGGCTCAGGCTTTGTCGTCGATGCTTCGGGGATCGTGGTCACCAACAACCATGTGGTCAAGGATGCGACCGAGATCGAGGTGATCTTCACCGACGGCTCGAAGCTCAAGGCGGAAGTAGTCGGCAAGGATCCGAAGGTCGATCTCGCGGTGCTGCGCGTGAAATCCGACAAGCCGTTGAAATTCGTGAAGTTTGGAGATTCCGAGAAGCTGCGCATCGGCCAATGGGTGATTGCGGTCGGTAACCCGTTTGGCCTTGGCGGCTCGGTGACGGCCGGAATCATCTCGGCGCGCCATCGCAATATCGAATCCGGGAGCTACGACGATTATTTGCAGACTGACGCCGCCACCAATCGCGGCAGCTCCGGGGGACCCTTGTTCAATCTGGACGGTGAGGTGATCGGCATCAATACCGCGATCCTGTCGCCGACCGGTGGTTCGATCGGCATAGGCTTCGCCATTCCCTCCAACTTGGCCAGGCCCGTGCTCGACCAGCTGACGCAATTCGGCGAGGTGCGCCGCGGCTGGCTCGGCGTGCAGATTCAAGGCGTCGACGATACGATCGCCGAGACCCTCGGCCTCGGCAAGGCGCGCGGCGCTCTCGTCGCCAGCGTCGATGACCGCGGGCCGGCAAAGCTTGCCGGAATCAAGAAAGGCGATGTGATCATCAAGTTCAACGGCAATGACGTGAAGGAATCGCGTGACCTGCCGCGCCTGGTTGGGGCGACGCCGGTGGGGAAGACTGTCGATGTGGTCGTCATGCGTAACGGCAAGGAGGTGACCGTCTCGGTCAAGATCGCCAAGCTTCAGGATGACAAGCGACCACTTCCCTCCACCGCGGAGTGATACCGCCGCCATCCCTTCAAGGAGACGCTCGCGCCCCGCACCAACGCCAGCCATGGCCATCGAATTGGTCCCGTGCTATTCTTTCCCTCATGGGGATGCGTAGCGTGCGCTTCAAGCAGAGGCAGAAACCAGATTGTTTTTCAAATATCTTTTCTAAAAAATTGAAATAATGTAATATTATTCTTTGAATAAACCCTTCCAAATCAAACAGGCGAATGCGCCACGGTGTCCGCCGGCCGAAGGTTCAACGCCTCGGCGCTCCCGCTTCTCGTCTCGGCGGCGCACCGTTGCCGGTGGGTGCCGTCCCTCGGCATATAGGCTAGCTGGAACCGCCATCCTTATGTGAAGCGCAGGAGATTGCGATGAAGCCTTCGGTTGCCATCATTGCGCCGGGACAGATGGGCGCGGCCGTCGGGGCGCGGCTCGCTAAGCATGGCCTCGAGGTGACGACCTCGCTCGAGGGCCGCAGCGAAGCGAGCCGGGAAAGGGCTGCTCGAGCCGGAATGGCGGGCGTCGATCTCGACCGTATCGTCACGGCGGACATCGTGCTCTCGATCCTGCCGCCAGGCGACGCCCTGACGCTCGCCGAGACGCTGGCGCCGCGCCTTGCCGTGCGCGGGGCACGCGTCCTCTATGTCGATTGCAACGCGGTCAGCCCGGCCACAGTCAAGCGGATCGCTGCCGTGTTGGCGCCGTCGGGCGTGGGCTTCGTCGATGCCGGCATCATCGGCGGGCCGCCGCGCGACGGCGGCGAGGGCCCCACCTTCTATGCCTGCGGGCGGGCGGTGAAGCGCTTCGCCCTCCTCTCTGCATACGGGTTGACGATCAGGGCGCTCGACGCCCCGTTGGGGGCGGCTTCCGCGCTCAAGATGTCCTATGCGGGCATCACCAAGGGGCTGTCCGGCCTTGCCGCCGCCATGCTGCTCGCGGCGAGCCGCGAGGGGGCGGCGGAGGCGTTGCGGGCCGAGCTTGCCGAGAGCCAGACGGTTTTGCTCGAGCGCTTCAAGAAGACGCTTCCGCAGATGTATCCGAAGGCTTATCGCTGGGTCGCCGAGATGCAGGAGATCGCCGAGTTTCTCGAGGACGACAAGGCGGCGGCAGATATATTTCAAGGCCTCGCGCGGCTCTATGAGCGGCTTGCGGCAGATCACGCTTCGGCGAAGATCGAGACCGGCGCGCTCGATGCGTTTCTCACGCCAAGGATAGGGTAGCCCCGGGCCCGGGCGCTTGCCTACTTCACGCTCAGCAAGTCGATGTCGAACAATAAGGTCGCGTTCGGCGGAATATCATCGCCGGCCCCGTCCGCGCCATAGCCGAGCTCAGGCGGGATGATCAGCGTGCGCTTGCCGCCGACGCGCATCGTCGCCACCCCCTCGTCCCACCCCTTGATGACCCGCATATGGCCAAGCTCGAACGAGAACGGCCGGCCCCGGTCGAGAGAGCTGTCGAACTTCTTTCCCTTCTTGCCGTTCACGAATAACCAGCCGGTATAGTTCACCGTCACCGTTTGACCGGCCTGTGGCTGCACGCCTTTGCCGGGGCGGGTGTCGATGATGCGAAGGCCCGTCGGACTGGTCACTTCGGATGCCGCTCCGGCCGGGCCGCCGATAAGCGGGGCAGATGCGAGGAACAGCAGCACGGCGGTGCCGATGGAACGTAAAGTCGCGCGATGCAATACGGACATGAAACCTCACGAGCGCTGATGGCCGGCTGGTGCCGGCGGCGATAGGGCCGCACAATAGGGCATTCGAGGTTTTGTCGAGAAGCCCCCGGACGGCCGGCGGAAGCAATTTCCGCGCGCGCCCCGAACGAACCGAGGCCGAGCCCGGGGCGCGCCGCCGCGAACGAGAAGCGGATGGTTACTCCTTGACCGTATCGACGCGGACATGCGCGACGCCCTTGTTACGGAAGGCCAGAAGTTCCGCCGCGTGGGTGGAAACATCGATCACCCGGCCCGCGACGAAGGGGCCGCGGTCGTTCACGACCAGGACCACGGTGCGCCCGTTCTCCAGATTGGTCACCTTGACGGGGGTTCCGAAAGGCAGGGTCCGATGCGCTGCGGTCATCGCCCCTGCATGGAAGCGAGCGCCGCTCGCCGTTTTGTTGCCGGAGTAGAATGAGGCCTTGCCGGTCCAACTGCCCGCGACCGCCATGGCGGGAGCGAGGGCGGCGAGGAGAGCGACGGCCGTCAGTTTCTGCATCAAATCGATCCTTGCTGGTTTTTGCGGTTTCACCCGCACTCCCCAGCCCGGACCGCCGCGACCTTGCCTCAGAGTGTGGCGAAACCGCGGGGCGGGCAGGTAGTTTGCGCATGGCTGCCAAGCGTAGTGCCGCGCTCCCTGCGTGATTCGCATGGCTCGGGATGCTTGACCGGGCCACGCCAACTCCGTCACATGCGGCAACAATCGGAGGAGACCATGCATATTCTCGTGACCGGCGCGGCCGGCATGATCGGGCGGAAATTCGTGGAACGGATGGCGCGCGATAGCCGCCTCGGGCCGCGGCCGGTCGAGAGGATGACGCTGAGCGACATCGTCGCGCCGGTCAGGCCGAAGGTCGCGTTTCCGATCGAGGCGCGCGCCGACGATCTCGCGGCGCCGGGCGTCGCGGAAGGGCTCGTGAAGGAGAGGCCGGACCTAATCGTGCACCTCGCCGCGATCGTCTCCGGCGAGGCCGAGAGCGACTTCGACAAGGGCTACCGCGTCAATCTCGACGGTACGCGCTATCTCCTGGAGGCCGTGCGCGCCGTCGGCGGCGGCTACAAGCCGCGCTACGTCTTCTCATCCTCGATCGCGGTGTTCGGAGCGCCTTTCCCCGAGCTCATCCCCGACGAATTCCATCTCACTCCGCTGACGAGCTACGGCACGCAGAAGGCGATCGGCGAATTGCTGCTCGCGGACTACACGCGCCGTGGCATGCTCGATGGGGTGGGGCTGCGCTTCCCCACCATCTGCGTGCGCCCTGGCGCCCCCAACAAGGCGGCTTCGGGCTTCTTCTCGAATATCATCCGCGAGCCGCTCGCCGGCAAGGAGGCGGTGCTGCCTGTACCGGAGACGGTGCGCCACACCCACGCCTCGCCGCGCGCCGCGGTGAACTTCCTCATCCATGCGGCGACGATGGACACCGCCGCCATCGGGCCGCGGCGCTCGCTTTCGATGCCAGGCGTCTGCGTCACGGTCGGCGAGCAGATCGCCTCGCTAGGCCGCATCGCCGGGGAGAAGACCGTGAAGCTGATCCGCCGCGAGCCTGATCCCACGATCACCCGCATCGTCGCAGGCTGGCCGGAACGCTTCGACCCGGTGCGCGCCGTCAAGCTCGGCTTCAGGGCCGAAGCTTCCTTCGACGATATCGTGCGCGCCCATGTCGAGGACGAGCTCGGTGGGAAGCTGGGATGAGCTTTGAAATGCCGCGGAATGGCTTCCCCGGATGGTCATCCTGAATGCGGCGCAGCATGAAATGAATGGGTTGCTGATCGGCGGTCCCTTTGCGAGAACCCGGAGAATCGTCGCGTGGCGAGGTTTTCGACGCACCAGATGGCCATTTCGTCCAAACCCCGAAGGGGCGCGGCCGTTTTGGCCTGCAAGTTCGTCGTCGATCTCGCCAATATCGACATATTGGCTCAGATCGCCTCCTGCTTGCCGGACCAAAACGACAGGCGTCCCGGCCACGGGCTGTATGTCAACACGCCCTAAGTGTAGCCTCCTATTGCTGGCTGTCGGAGGCCCGTAGCGCGGCCCCCGCCGCGGCCCGATCGATCGACATGCCGAGATCGGCCTCGAGCCGCTGCACATAGGCCTGCATGATATCGTCCTCGAGCGCGGTCTTGAGGCGCGGTGAAAGCGAAGCCGCTTCGATTGGATCGGCGGGCGGCAGGCTCACCGACTTCACCTTGAAGACGATGCGGCTCGCCCCATCCGCGCCGATGGCGTAGCCCGCCCCATCCGCCTTCACGGAGAAGACGGCGTTGACGGCCGCCGCCGACAGGCCGGGCGGCGTGGAGGAGCGGGTGACATCGTCGACACTGTTCACCTCGAGCTTTTCGGCGCCGGCGGCCTCGGCGATGGGCGTGCCCCCTTCAAGGCCCTTGACGAGATCAGCCGCCTTCTTGGCGAGCGCGACCGAGCGCTGATCGGCCGTCCAGGCCTTGACCACTTCATCCTTGACTTCGGAGAGCGGCCTGTCGCGGGCGCGCTCGATGCCCGTCACGTCGTACCAGACATAACCGCCGTTGCGCAGCGACACCGCGTCATTGTCGGCGCCGACCTCCGACTGGAAGGCCGCCTTCAGCACCAGGTCCTTGTCCGGGATACCTTCTACGAGCTTGCCGTCCTTGCCGTTGCCGGCGGCGTCGACCGCGTCGATCTTGAACGAAGACAGGTCGAGCGCCGCGGCGATCTCGGCGGCCGGCTTCGCCGAGGCGCGCTGATCCTCGATCTTGTCGTGCAGATCCCGCAAGCCGGTCTTGGCCCTTGCGGTTGCGATCTCCTGGCGCAGCTGCGCCGACACCTCCTCGAATGTTTTCTCCTTGGCCGGCTCGATCGCCGTGACGCGCATGATCACAGGTCCGAATTTCGTGTCGACCACGTCCGAGGGAACGCCCTGCGGCAGCGAGAAGGCCGCCTCGGCGAGGGCGGGGTCGGCGATCCCATCCTTGGTCATCGGTCCGCCGATCGACAAATCCTCGGCAGACAGGTCTTGTGCCGCGGCGAGGTCATCGAAGCTCGAACCCGCCTTGAGCTTGGCGGCGGCGGCCTCGGCCTCCGCCTTGTCTTTGAAGGGAATGCGCTCGACGGTGCGTTTTTCCGCAGAGGTGAAGCGCGCCCCCTTCTGCTTCTCGTATTCGGCGCGCGCCTCGGCTTCGCTGATGCTGTCCGGCTTGGCGAGCGTCTCGGGATCGAGCGCGAGCAACACTAGCGAGCGATATTCGGGCGCGGCGAATTCGGATTTCCGTGCCTCATAGAATGCGGCGAGCGCGGCGTCGTCCGGGGCCGGGATGTCGCCGACCGCGCCCGGCGGCAGCACGACATAGTCGATCGAGCGCGTCTCCGCGCTGAAACGATGGAGCGCGTCGAGCATGGCGGCCGGAACGGGCGGCGCGCCTGCGATCGCTTCCCCGACTTGACGGCGCAGATAGAGGCCGTGCTGCTCGTGCAGGAAGCTCGCCTCGGTGTAGCCGCTCTGGCGCAGGGCCTCGGCGAAGCGCGCCGGATTGAAGCTGCCATCCGGGTTCTTGAACGTAGGATCGGAAAATACGGCCCGGGTGATGGTGGCGTCCGACAGGGCAAGGCCGAGTTGCTCGGTCTTTTGGTCGAGGGCCGCGTCGGCGAGGAGGGCCGCCAAGACCTGGCGGTCGACTCCGGCCGCCAGCGCTTCGGCCGTCGTGACGCTGCGCCGCGCCCGGCTCGAGAGACGCTGCAGCTCGCTTTGGTAAGCGTCGCGATAGGTGAGCGAGGTGATCTCGCGCGAGCCGATCTTGGCCACGACCTCGCGGCGCGTGATGCGGAAGATATCGCCGATGCCCCAGAACCCGAAGGCCAGGATCAAGAGGCTGAACATCACCGTGATGATGATCTTGCCGAGCCAGCCTTTTTGGGCCTCGCGCAGTCCGCTGAGCATCGATGACGCAATCCTGGCCAGTGCCTTTAAGAATCCGCGCCGATCCAACGGACAGCGCTTCATGGGCGCATCTATACGAGCGCGACGCGGCATGAGCAACGGCGGCCATTGCTTGACCACGCGAACCAGCCCAATGTAAACGTTTGCAGGACGGTGATGTTGGAGATCGCGCAGGCCTCGCGGAATGCTGGACGCTCCCCCTCCTCATCGTGACAGCGACCGTCTGGCGGCTGGAACCCGCCTACGCCCCGCGGATTTCTTGATGACGCCGGAGCGGCTTGGCGCGTTCTGGCCGAGCCCGCTGAGCTTCTCGCGCTCCCTCTTGCGCGATCTTGCAAGGCAAGGTTGCCGAGTGACGCGGCGTGAGTTCGGGCTCGACGCGGAAGGCGAAGGCTGCGCGATCTACGATGTCGCGATCGGCGACAAGCCCTTCACTTTCTATGTGCTGTCCTTCTCGGTGCCCGAAGAGGAGAAGACCGATCGCGTCATCGGAGTAAAATGGGATGTCATGGCCGCCCTGATGGCGGGCCGGCCATCGCCCGAGCGCCTTGCCGCGCTTCGCCGTGAGCTTCCCAAGCAAAAGGTCGGGCGCGCCGACCAAGATACGCTCGTATGGTTGCGCGCCAATAAGAGCGTGCGCGCCTTCAGGCACACGGTGGCGCATCTGGCGAAGGGCGACCAACCCGATCCGCGCGTGCTGCTGTCCACGGGTTATCTTCTGCGCACCACGGCGTTCTACGCCAACGGCAAGCTCGGAACCATCGCCTTCCGGGGGCTGCGGCAACTGGGTGCGCTGTTCGAGCCTTATCATGCCCAGATCATGTCGGCCTGGCTTCTGCGGGAATTCGCCTTCGACCTCGTGGAGCATCTGGCAAAGGCCACCGGCGCGCAGGCGGCGAGCCTGTCGCCGCAGGCCCGGCGAATGTCGGGCGTCGGCAATTCCGCAGGCGTCGGCATCGTGCCTTTCGCCTTGCGCCATCCCGCCATCATCGACCGCTGGGTTCGCGCCTATGAGCACTTGCTGTCGCAAGTCCGGGAGCAAGCAGTACATGAGGACGGCATCCAACTCGCAATGTTCATGGACCTGCTGGCGCGCGCCGAACGCTACTATGGTACGTTGCCGGAACAGAGCGGCGCCTTTTTCGCTGCGCCGGACCTGATTTCGGCCGAGCTCCTCGAGGTCGGTGCGGCGCTGAGGGGGTTCATCGATCAGCCCCGCCGTTTCGGTGCTGCGCTCACCTGGTCGCGCCTATGTGACTGGGCCAGCGAGCATGTCTGCGCCGAGACACAGGAAGTGCTCAACGTCACTCTCATGGAACTCTATCCCGAACTCGTCGAGGCGGCTCAGCCGCAACTGACGGTCGAGGAGGAATACGGCGTCAAGCCCGGCATGACTTTGGGCCAGCTCGCGGGGCTGCTGCGGGACAACTTTGCTTGGGTCGCCGGGGTCCTCGCGAAGGACGATCGGCGCGACGTGTTCTGGTATCGCTCCGACGAGGCCGGCGAGCCGCGTATCGCCGAGCGCGGCGATGTCGACTGGTCTCGACGCGAGGTCTTCATGGACCTCGCGCTTCAGATCGACGAGCTGCGAGAGGCGGTCGCCCGATCCTCGCTCGAGACCGAAGTCGCCGATTTCCTGCTTCAGCGGCCCGATCTCTACGAGGCGATCCGAAGAGTCCAGGCGAATTTGCGCTATGGCGAGGTCCGCGCCAATCTGGTCGACGGGCGGCTCGCGCCCCTTCCGCTCATCCGCTTCGTGCTGGCCTTTTATGGCATGGAGCGGTTCACCCCCGGATCGACCCGCTGGGTGCGCGGCACCTTTCTGCAAGGGGCGCCGACGGCATCCGACCTCGAGCAGGGTCTCGACGGGGATTGGCCGTTCCCGATCGGCTCGCTGGCGCGCTCCGTGCGCGAGCCTGACGGCGCCCATGCCGCTGCGACTTTCCGGGCCGAGAAGCAGAATCTGGAGGGCGACGGCAAACGGTCGATCGAGATCAAGCCGGACTATCCCTACACCCTACTGCCGCTCGGCCGGGCGCCGCTCGCGCGCGTCGCCCTGCCCGAGCTATCCTATCTGTGCGAGCACGCGCTGCGCTGGGTCGGCATGCCGCAGGGCGCGGCGCAACAGACGGCCGAGCTGGCGGCGCTTGCCCAGGTTGCCGATGGCGGGGGGCTTCTCGCCGTCGCGCGAGCGCTTCCCATGGCCGAGGCGCGCAAGCAGGCTTGGCGCGCATTCGCGGGCGCCCGAAAGCAAGGGCACACATATATCCTCTCGACCAACGGCCTCGGGCTCGTCAATATCGCGGCCTATCTCGTGGAGAAGGCCGACGCCCTTGCGCGCCGGTCGCAAACACCTGTGGCTTTGCTCGTGGACCAAGCCGGCGCATGCGGCGGCATTCTTCCGGGTCTGATGCTCGAGCTCGGACGTCGCAAGCTCGTCGCTATCGCCGCCATGCGCGACCGGTCTCAGGCGTCGGGCGCATTCGAGTGGAGCATCGTCGCGGCGCTGCCTTCCAACAAGGACATTGCGCCCGCGGACCTCTTGATCATACGCAGCCGGGGGCCGGCCCGGGCCATGCTGGAGATCGCGGACGGTGTCGATCCGGCGCCTGCGTCCTTCTTCCAGCGGCCCGAGCTCGACCTGCCGGCTTCGTTATCCGAAACCTGCTGGCTTTGGCTGGCGAAGTCCGGGCGAGCGATTGCGGAGGTGCGAAGCGCCGTCGCGAGCCGCGCCGCCACGGGGCGCGATACCGATTGGGTCGAACGCTGCGACTTCAAGCCGGGCGCGGCCCTCGCGGCCCTCGTCGCGCGAGCCGAACGCAACGGGCTCGATCTGCCGGTGTCTGGGCTCGCGCCGATCGTCGCGGCGGCCGACGAGGTCCTTCTCGCTTCCTCCGAAGAAGGGACGGCCGGTGGCGGCAAGACCGCGAGTTGGGGCGGCGGACAACATGTTGCTTTCGCACGCTGAGAACGCCGGCTCGGCGCCCGACAATTCGGGTCTCGGCCTAGATACCGTGAGGCTCGAGGATGTCGAGAAAACCTATGGCGAGGAGGACGCGAGCGTTCGCGCCCTCGATCCGATCTCGTTTTCATTGAGGGTGGGCGAGACAACGTCGATCGTCGGGCCGAGCGGCTGCGGCAAGAGCACGTTGCTGCGTATCATCGCCGGCATCGAGGCGCCGAGCGCGGGCAAAGTCGTCCATGCGGGCGGCCCGTCCTCGGGCCGTATGGGCATCGTATTTCAGCGCGACCTCCTTCTCGATTGGCGCAATGTTCTCGACAACGTCCTTCTTCCGGCCGAGATCCAAGGTCTCGAGATAGCGCCGGCCAGGGAGCGCGCCGACAAGCTTCTGAGCGAGCTCGGGCTCGGCGGCTTCTTCCTGAAGCAGCCCTGGGAACTTTCGGGCGGGATGCGCCAGCGCGTGGCGATCGCGCGAGCTCTCTTGCCTCACCCGGCCTTGCTCCTTCTCGACGAGCCGTTCAGCTCCCTCGACGCGATCACGCGCGATCAGATGAACGTCCTCCTGCAGCGGGTGCAGCAGGTCGAAAAGGCGACGACGCTCCTGATCACGCATAGCATCGCAGAAGCGGTGTTCATGTCGGAGCGGGTCATTGTCATGTCCGGGCGCCCTGGGCGGCTGCTCGATGAAATCGCTGTCGAGTTCCCGCGGCCGCGCCCGTTGAGCCTGAGAGAGGAACCTCCCTTCACCGAGATCGTGCGCCGCATCCGCGTTCATTTCGAGCAAGCCGGGGTGTTGCTGGCATGAGCGTCTCCAATCTCGGCAATATGGCGGACGAGCCGGTCGCGTCGCGACAAGGTAGGAAGCGCAAGCGGCGCCTGCAGGCGGGCTTGGAGGCGATCGGTCTGCCGCTTCTCAGCGGGGTCATCATGGTCGGTCTATGGGAGATCGTGGTGCGTCGCTACCACATCCCCTATTACCTGGTCCCCGCTCCTTCATCGATCGTCGAGGAAATCGGCAAGAATTGGCCCTTGCTTTTCAAGGAGTTGGGAGCCACCATATTCGCCGCCGCGATCGGTTTTGCGATCGCTCTTGGCCTTTCCATCCCGCTTGCCGCAGCCATCGTCTCCTCGCGGGTCGTCGAGCGCATGCTCTATCCTTGGCTGATCGTCAGCGCCGCCGTTCCGAAGGTGGTGATCGCGCCGCTGTTTCTCGTATGGTTCGGCTTCGGCCTGAAGAGCGAAGTCCTGTTCGTCGTGACTTTCACCTTTTTCCCGCTGATCGTGAACACGGTGATCGGCTTGAAATCCGCGGATCCGGACCTTCTCCAGCTCGTGCAGTCGATGGGGGCGTCGCGGCTGCAGCTCCTCCTCAAGATACGCATTCCGACGGCGCTGCCGAATATCTTCGCCGGCATCAAGATCGCCATCACGCTTGCGCCGGTGGGCGCGGTCGTGGGCGAGTTCGTCGCCTCCAATAGCGGCATCGGCCATCTGCTGGTGATCACGGTGGGCAATATGGAGACGCCGCTCGCTTTCGCCGCCGTCGCCATATTCTCGGTGTTCGGCGTCCTTCTCTGGTACGCGGCCGAGCGGGTCGAGAGCGTCATGCTGCCATGGCATGCGAGCCAGCGCCGCGTGGCGGCGCCTCCTGTGTAGTCTGCGTCGCACGAAGAGGATGCGAAAATGAAGTCAGCGAACCTATTCGATTTTGGCGCCCGCAGCGCCACGATGGCGCTTTGCGCCGCTGCTTGCCTCGCGCGCCCGGCCGCCGCCGAGCCGCAAACGCTCAGGCTGGTGCTCGACTGGGCCTGGCTGCCCTATCACGCGGCCTTCCTCCTGGCGGAGGATAAGGGCTATTTCCGCGACGCCGGGCTTGACGTGAAGATCGAGCAGGGCAGGGGTTCCGCGACGACCGCGATGCTCATCGCTCATGGCGATTTCGATATGGGGCATCTGAACATCACGAACGCCGCCCAGGCGATCGGCAAAGGGGTGCCGGCGAAGGTGGTCGCCATCTATCAGCACAAGACCGCGGCTTCCTTCGTCGGGATCAAGGGCCGCGTGAAGCTCGATGGACCCGAATCCCTCAAAGGGCCGAAGATCGGCAGCACGCCGGGCGGCTCGGATGGGCTCAGCGTGAAGGTATTCGCCGCGGTGAACCATTTCCCGCTCTCGAGCCTCAACATCATCGCGCTCAATGCGGACGCCAAGAACTCGGCCTTGCTGAACGGCAGCATCGATATCGTCAGCGGCGACAGCCCGGCCTACACCTCGCTCGTCATCGACGCGGGCTTCGAGCCGGAAATCTTGGAGATGAGCAAATTGGGCGTGCCGCTCATCGGTTTCGGCTTCGCCGCGAACGAGAATTTCCTCGAGCAGCATGGCGAGGCCATTCCGAAATTCCTGGCTGCGGTTCGTCACGGTCAACAGGATATGGCCGCCGACCCCAAGGCCGCCTGCGAGTTCATGCGCGAGAAAGTGCACCTGCCGCTCTCGGTGAGCTACTGCATGAATTACATCAAGGGCCTCCTGGCGCTCTCGACCTCACCGTCCGATCCGAGTTGGGGCCATCAGAGCGAGGAGGAATGGAAGGCATTGACCTCGACGCTGGAATCCGTCGGCGAAATGCCGGCCGGAAAGCCGCTCGACGTCTTCTACACCAACGCCTACCTGCCCAAGCAATGACGCTTCGCCGCGGACCGATCGACGGCGAACCGACGCACTCGAGCGGCACGCGCGTCGCGCGGCCGCGAGGGTGTGGCGCATGACCACCGTCTTCGATGTGGCCCGACGGGCAGGCGTGTCGTCGGCAACGGTGTCGCGTGTGCTAAGCGGCAAGGACACGGTCAAGGAAGCCACGAGGACGCGTGTGATGGAGGCGGTCAACGCGTTCGGCTATCGTCCGAACGCCATGGCCCAGGGCCTGCGGCTCGGACGCGCGCGCTCCGTGGCGCTCGTCGTCGGCGATATCGAGCAAGGCATCTACGCGGCGCTGACGAAGCATACCCAAGCGTATCTCGAGGAGATCAAGCACAGCCTCGTTCTCTTCAACATGCAGCATCGCGAGGACCGGCTCAGCGATTGGCTCCGGAATGCGAAGGCCATGGGGTTGAGCGCGGTCATCCTTGCTGCTCCGCATATTCTTTCGGATGCGCTGGAGGCCGAGCTCGAGGAGCTTTCCTGGTCCGGCATCGCCGTCATTCTCTATGGTCAGCGGTTGAAGCGCGGCGCGCTGCCCTCGATCATGGAGGACGACGCGCTGCTCGCCGCCAAGGCCGTCGAGCATCTCCTGCGGCGTGCTCGATCGCCCGTCGCCTTTCTCGGCCGCATCACTGACTCGGCGCTGGGGCGGGAACGCTATGTCGGCTATCGGACGGCGCTCTCCCGCCACGGTTTCGCTCTCGAGCCGGCACTCGTCTGGGACACGACGGATCGTTACCGCTACGCGGCCGGCTACGAGGCGATGAGGCAAGCGCTCGATCGCGGCCTGACTTTCGGGAGCGTGCTCGCCGCGAGCGACGAGCTCGCCTTGGGCGCCATGGCGGCCGTGCTCGATCGCGGATTGAAGGTGCCGAACGATGTCGCATTGATCGGCTTCGGCGGCAATCCCTGGTGCGAATATGTGCGTCCTGCCCTGACCACGGTGGCGGCCGATGCCCGCGAAGCGGGGCGCATCGTTCGCGATATCCTGATCACGATCGAGGAGGGCCGCGAGCCGCCGCGAGCCGTTACCCTTCCTGCCGCATTGGCGTTGCGAGAATCCGCTTGAAGCCGCGGATGTCTTCACTCGCGCCAGGGACGAAGGATGTTGGAATTCTCATACGCGGTCTGCAATGCGGCTTCCTCGACCGGCAAATATTCGAGGATTTGCTCGGCGGCGGCTTCACCTGCGTCACGCCGACACTCGGCTTGGCCCGAGTGTCGGCCCATGTTATCGGGGCGCTCCATTCATCAGGCTAGGCGGACAGGAACGGATATGACCGCGCATCAGACGAATTTCGCTGTCCGCCGCTCGAACAGCTTCTTTTCGGCCCCGCTTGCCGAAGCCGATCCCGAGATCGCCCGCGCCATCGATCTCGAGCTCAATCGCCAGCGCGACGAAATCGAGCTGATCGCCTCCGAGAACATCGTGTCCCGCGCCGTGCTCGAGGCGCAGGGCTCCGTTCTGACCAATAAATATGCGGAGGGTTATCCGGGTCGGCGCTATTACGGCGGCTGCCAATTCGTCGATATGGTCGAAAAGCTCGCCATCGAGCGCGCCTGCAAGCTGTTCGATTGCCGCTTCGCCAATGTGCAGCCGAACTCGGGCAGCCAGGCCAATCAAGGCGTGTTCCTCGCCCTGATGAAGCCCGGCGACACCTTCATGGGGCTCGACCTCAATGCGGGCGGCCATCTCACCCACGGGTCGCCGGTCAACATGTCGGGGCGCTGGTTCAAGGTGGTGAGCTATGGCGTCCGGGCGACGGATGGTCGTATCGACATGGATGCCGTCGAGCGCCTCGCCAAGGAGCACAAGCCGAAGCTGATCATCGCCGGCGGCTCGGCCTATGCGCGTCATTTCGATTTCGCGCGCTTCCGCGCCATTGCGGACGAGGTCGGCGCCTATTTCATGGTGGATATCGCCCATTTCGCCGGGTTGGTGGCGGGCCATGCGCATCCGAGCCCCTTCCCGCATGCCCATCTCGCGACGACGACGACGCATAAGACGCTGCGCGGTCCGCGCGGCGGTATGATCCTGACAAATGACCAAGATATCGCCAAGAAGATCAACTCGGCGATCTTCCCGGGGCTGCAAGGCGGCCCCTTGATGCATGTGATCGCCGCGAAGGCGGTGGCGTTCGGCGAAGCATTGGCGCCGCAATTCAAGCTCTATGCGCAGTCTGTCGTCGAAAACGCCGATACGCTCGCCAAATCTCTCAACGCTCGCGGCTATGATCTGGTCACCGGCGGCACCGATAATCATCTTCTGCTCGTCGACTTGCGTTCGCGTTCGCTCACCGGAAAGGCGGCCGAATCGGCGCTTTCTCGCGCCCATGTCACCTGCAACAAGAACGGCGTGCCTTTCGACCCGCAAAAGCCGACCGTGACCTCGGGCATCAGGCTCGGATCGCCGGCCTGCACCTCGCGCGGCTTCGGCGTCGCCGAGTTCAAGGAGGTCGGCGCCATGATCGCCGATGTACTCGACGGGCTCGGCCGGCACGGCGAAGAGGACAATGGCGTGATCGAGACCGCCGTCAGGGAACGCGCCTTGACGCTGACGCGCCGCTTCCCGATTTACACATAAGCCGGATCGAGAGGCCTCATGCGCTGTCCTTATTGCGGTGGCCTCGATACGCAGGTGAAGGATTCGCGGCCGTCGGATGACAATGCCGCGATCAGGCGCCGTCGCGTGTGCCCGGCTTGCGGGGGACGCTTCACCACCTTCGAGCGGGTGCAGCTTCGCGAGCTCACGGTCATCAAGCATAACGGCTCTCGCGAACCCTTCGACCGCGACAAGCTGATGCGTTCGCTCGAGGTCGCGCTGCGCAAGCGTCCGGTCGATTCCGATGCCGTCGAGCGCATGGTCAACGGCATCGTGCGCCAGCTCGAAAGCTCGGGCGAGAGCGAAGTTGCGAGCGCTACCATCGGCGAATTGGTGATGAACGGCCTCAAGGCGCTCGACAGCGTCGCCTATGTGCGCTTCGCCTCTGTCTATCGCAATTTCCGCGAGACGCGCGACTTCGAGGAACTGATCGACGAGCTCACCGCCGAGGCCGCACCAGCGGGCGAGGCCAAGTCTGCGTCGTGACCTCGGAGCGCGTCGTGAGCCAAGAACTCGTCGTCGGCATGGAGCATTTTCAGGCGAGGTGGCGCGAGCGCCCGACTGACCGCGCCTTCATGCGCCAGGCGCTCGCCTTGGCGGAACGCCATCTCGGTCTCACCAGGCCGAACCCCTCGGTCGGCGCGGTGCTGGTCGACGAGACCACGGGCGTGATCCTCTCTCGCGCCGTGACCGCGCCCGGCGGCCGGCCGCATGCCGAGCGGCTCGCGATCGACGCCGCAGGCGAAAGAGCGCGCGGCGCGACGCTGTTCGTCACGCTCGAGCCCTGCGCCCATCATGGCCGCACACCGCCTTGCGCCGAGGCCGTGGTCGCCGCCGGCATAGGGCGCGTCGTATGCGGCATCGAGGACCCCGATCCGCGCGTCGCCGGTGAAGGATTTGCCATATTGCGCCGCGCCGGCATCGAGGTCGTCACCGGCGTCATGGAGGCGCAGTGTCGTGAACTGCATGCCGACCATGTCATGCGCGTGACGGCCGGGCGGCCATTTCTGACCCTCAAGCTCGCAATGACGGCGGATGGCTTTGCCGCGACCGTGAAGGCAAGCCCTCTGCGCATCACCGGGGAGATTGCGAACGCACAGACGCATCTATTGCGTGCACGTTCCGACGCGGTTCTCGTCGGCGTCGGAACGGTGCTCGCTGATGATCCGCGGCTGACCTGCCGCCTGCCGGGTCTCGAGGCCAGAAGCCCGATCCGCGTGGTGCTGGACACGCGTCTGCGTATGCCGCCATCCGCCGAGATCGTCGTTTCGGCGCGCGCCACGCCGAGCTGGGTCATTGCCGGAGCCGATGCTCCTCGCCAGGCGGAGACAGAGCTCGCCAAGGCCGGCGTCGAGGTCATTCGCGTAAGCGTCGGCGAGGCGGGCAGCGTCGATATCCGCCGGGCCTTGCAGGAGCTTGCGGCGCGCGGCGTGACAAGGTTGCTGTGCGAGGGCGGACCGCGGCTCGCCGATCGATTGGCGAAGGAGGGATTGCTGGACGAGCTTGTTCTGATCAGCTCGGCGCGTAGGCTCGACCGGCCTGGCCTGCCCGCGATCGGCCCCGCATTATCCGCGGCGATATCGCGACAGGAGGTTGCCCCGATCGACAATCTCGCCTTCGGCGAAGACCGCTGGGTCCGCTATCTGAGATCGCAGGCATGTTCACCGGCATCGTGACCGATATTGGCGAGGTCGCCGAAATCCACGGGCTGCAGGGCACGCTCAAGCGGCTGCGCATCCATTCGGCCTACGGAGCCGACACCATCGCCATCGGTGCCTCGATTGCCTGCGCCGGACCGTGCCTCACTGTGGTCGCCAAGGGAGAGCGCTCGGGCGGCTCTTGGTTCGAGGTGGAGGCGGCGGCCGAGACGCTCGCTCTCACCACCGTGGGTGGCTGGACGCTCGGCACGCGCGTCAATCTCGAGCGCTCGTTGAAGATCGGCGACGAGCTCGGCGGCCATCTCGTCACCGGCCATGTCGACGGCATGGCGACCATCGTGTCGCGAGAGGAGATCACAACGGAAGACGGTGCCTTCGGCGCCACGGCGCGCTTCCTGGTCGAGGCGCCGTCCGATATCGCGGCCTTCATCGCCCGCAAGGGTTCGGTTGCGCTGGACGGGGTCTCGCTCACCGTAAATGCCGTCGACCGGTCGAAGCTGTCGGTGCTGCTGATCCCGCACACCTTGTCCGTCACCACTTTCGGCGAGCGCCGCGCCGGCGACAGGCTGAACATCGAGGTCGATCTGATGGCGCGCTACGCTGCGAGGCTTGCGGAGGCGCAAGGCGGGCGGTAGGGAAGCGACCCACTCCAACGGGCCGATCGCGGCCGCCGGTGATTTGATGAAGCGCGTGCCCCGCCGAGGGACGAAGACGGGTCCCCGCCTCGATGGGGCGCGCTGCCTGATCGTCGAGGCGCGTTATTACGAACCGATCGCCGACGCACTGCTGCAAGGCGCGCTCGCCGCGCTCGAGCGCGCGGGCGCGCATTGCGATGTGGTGACGGTGCCCGGCGCGCTGGAAATCCCATCGGCTCTCGTCATCGCCCTCGACGCCGCCGCGGTGCGCGGCGCGCCTTATGACGCGGCGGTGGCGCTCGGCTGCGTCATTCGCGGCGAGACCGGCCATTACGACATCGTGGCCGGCGAAAGCGCCCGTGCGCTGATGGATATTTCGGTGGCGCGCGGGCTGCCGCTCGGCAATGGCATCCTGACGGTCGACACCGAGGCGCAGGCCTTGGAGCGGGCCGAGGTCGCGCGCCTCGACAAAGGCGGTGGCGCCGCGCTCGCCGCGCTGGCCGTACTCGCGCTGAAGCGCAGGGCAATCGCTGGGTCTTCGCGATGAGCAAGGGCGGCGCCACGAGGCTCGCGGCGCGGCTTGCCGCCGTGCAAGCGCTGTATCAGATGGAGGTCGGCGGCAAGGGCGTTCTCGAAACCATGGGCGAGTTCGAGAACCACTGGATCGGGCGCGAGATCGACGGCGTCGATGCAGGCGCCGCCGATCGCGGCTTCTTCCGCGACCTTGTCTCCGGCGTGTTGCGCGAGCAGGTGATGATCGACCGCGCCCTCGACGAAGCGCTTGCCGAGAACTGGCGGCTGTCGCGGCTCGAGGCCGTGTCGCGCGCCATCCTGCGCGCCGGCGCCTATGAGCTATCCTTTCGGCGTGACGTCTCGGTCGCTTCCGCCATCGCCGCCTATCTCGCCGTGGCGACGAGCTTTCATGATGAGGCCGAGACGAAATTCATCAATGGCGCGCTCGACGCGGTGGCGCGGCGGCTGCGTCAGGACGAGATGAAGCCGAAGTGAGCGCCCGGGCGCCCTCCGCGGAGGATGAGTTCGTCGCGCGGCTGATCCGGCCGCTCGCGGGGGAGGGCGCCTTCGGTCTCAAGGATGACGCAGCCCGCCTCGTGCCGCCGGCCGAGCATGAGCTGGTGCTGAAGACGGATGCGATCGTTATGGGCGTGCACGCCTTCGCCGAGGATCCCCCGGATCTCGTGGCGCGGAAGGTGTTGCGCATGAATCTCTCCGATCTTGCGGCGAAAGGCGCAAGGCCGCTGGGCTTTCTCCTGACGCTCGCCCTGCCGCCGGCGTTCGAGCAGGATTGGATGGCGCGGTTCTTCGACGGATTGGGGCTGGACTCTAGCCACTACGGCTGCCCCTTGCTCGGCGGCGACATGACGAGGACGCCGGGCCCCTTCAGCGTTTCGATCACCGTCATCGGGGCGGTGCGGCCGGGCCGCATGCCGACGCGGCTCGACGCGCGTCCGGGCGACCTGATCGCGGTGACCGGCACGATCGGCGATGCGGCGCTCGGCCTCCTGCAAAGGCTCGCGCCCGAGCGGGCGGCGAGATGGGACCTGACCGCCGGAGAGCGCGGCCATCTGGCGAGCCGCTATCTGCTGCCGCAGCCGCGCCTCGAGCTCGCCGAGATCGTCGGCCGCCACGCCCGTGCCGCGATGGATATCTCGGATGGCCTAGTGGGGGATCTCGAACGACTCTGCCGCGCTTCTGGCCTTGCTGGGCGGATCGAGGCCGATCGGGCCCCTTTATCGGCGGCCGCGCGCCGCGGCCTTGCGGCTGATGAAGCGCTGATCGAGACCATTCTGACGGGCGGCGACGATTACGAGTTGCTCGTGACGCTCGATCCGATGTCCTGGCCGCGCTTGAGCGCCGAATGCGAGGCGAAGGGGGTTCCGGCGGCGCGGATCGGCGAGACATGGGCCGGCGAGGCCGGCGAGGTCGCGGTCATCTATGAAGGCCGCGAGCTCGTCTTGGCGAAGAGTGCCTATTCGCATCTCTAGCCCGGCCTGGCGGCGTCTCGCTCCTCGAGATGCGCGGATAGCAGACCTCAGCCCTGCAACGCTGCCGCACGCGGTTGATGGCGCGGCCTTATTTTCTACTCTAGCGTCGTGTTCAGAAGGCAGGCTGAACGCCGCCCTCCATCGACGCCAAGAAAAGACCGATGTCGCTTGTCAGAACCACCAATTTCGCCGCGCGGTTTCCGCTGGCGTGGCTGATCGGTGGGCTAGGCGCCGGTCAGATCGTCGGCTGGGGTTCGAGCTTCTATCTGCCGACCATCCTTGCCGGCGACATTGCGCGCGATACCGGGCTGTCCGAGGAAGTCGTCTATGGCGGCGTGACGGTGATGCTCCTCGTCAGCGCGGCGCTCGCGCCCCGGCTCGGCCGCTGGCTCGATCGCGGCGGGGCGAGAGTCATCATGACGACCGGCTCGGTCATCGCGGCGCTGGCTCTCGCGCTCCTTGCCGTCTCCTTCGATCTCAAGACCTATCTCTTCGCCTGGGTGGTCATGGGCCTTGCCGGTTCCATGTTGCTGACGAACTCCGCTTTTGTCGCTGTGGCGCAGCTTGCAGGCAGTGGCGCCCGCCGCGCCATGACCGTTCTGATGTTGTTCACCGGCATCGCCTCCTCGGTCGCCTGGCCGGTGCTCGGCTTTCTCGACGGCGCGATGGGCTGGCGCGCCACTTGCCTCCTCCTCGCTGTCGTGCAGCTTCTCGTCGGCGCACCTTTCCATTGGTGGGTGCTCAAGACGAAGATTAGGAAGGTCGTGGCGGAGCCGGGGCGGATGGTGCAGGAGGGCATAGCCCCGGAGCGCCACGGTCTCGCCATGGTCTTCCTCGTGCCGAGCATGTGCCTCAGCGGCTTCATTTCCTGGGGGCTGTCGGTCCATCTCGTCGATCTGCTGCGCCATCTCGGCGCCGTACGCGCCGATGCGATCGGGCTCGCTTCGCTCCTCGGCTTGCTGCAAGTGAGCGCGCGCCTGATCGATCTCGCCATGGGCGCCCGGCATTCGCCGTTGCTCACCGGCATCGTCGCCTCGGCGCTCCTGTCCTTGGCCTTCGGCATCGCGCTGGCGCCCTGGACTGGAGGAGCGCCCGTCGGAATGTTCATGATCGTCTACGGCGTGGCGAGCGGTTCGATGAGCCTCGCGCGCGTCATGATTCCGCTCGCCCTGTTCGGCTCGCGCAGCTACGGGCGCACCAGCGGCATGCTGGCGGCCTTCCAGAACGTCGCTTACGCCATGGCGCCTCTGATCTATGCCGCCCTTTTCGAACGCGTTGGAACGGCGCTTGCCTTATGGCTCTCTTTCGGCGCCGGCGTGCTGACAATGATCGGCATGATCGTGCTGTTAAGTATGCGTCGTGGCTGAGCTCGAGCGCCGACCTCGCGCGGTAAGGCTTCCGACGCCGCAGGCGCCCGAGCTGCCGGCGGCGGTTTCGCGGGCCCGCTCGCTCGATCGCCGCGCCGTCGCCTTGATGCTTGTGTGTTGCGCCAGCTGGGGCCTGCAGCAAATCCTGGCGAAGCTTGCCCTCGCCGAGGTGCCGCCCATCTCGCAAGCGGCGATAAGGTCGCTCGGCGGGGCGATCATCGTCGGCGGCTGGGCCTGGTGGCGCGAGCCGGGTATCTTCAGGCGCGACGCCACATTGCGGCCGGGCATCATCGCCGGCGTGCTCTTTGCGATCGAGTTCCTCACTTTGTTCGTCGGGCTGCAATGGACGAGCGCGAGTCACGCCATCCTCTTCCTCTACACGGCACCCTTCTTCGTAGCGCTCGGGGCGGCATTTCTTCTGCCCAATGAGCGTCTGCGTCCCGCCCAATGGTTCGGCCTCGCCCTGTCATTCGTCGGAGTGGGGATGGCGTTGCGCGTCTCGACCGAGCACGGGGTGATGCCGCTCATCGGCGATCTCCTGACCTTGGCGGCAGGCGCCTTCTGGGGAGCGACCACGGTGCTCGTGAAGGCGACGACACTGCGCCTCGCGCCTGCGACCAAGGTCTTGCTCTACCAACTGGTCATCTCGGCGGTCTTGCTGGTCATGGCGGCGCTCCTTGCCGGCGAGAGACTGCCGACCGAAATATCCTTCGTGCCGGCTATGAGCCTGATCTACCAGGTCTTTTGGATCGCCGGTGTCACCTTCCTCGCCTGGTTCTGGCTGTTGCGCCAATACCATTCGGGGGAATTATCGGCCTTTACCTTCCTCACTCCGCTGCTAGGTGTGTTGGCCGGCCATTTCTTGCTCGGCGACACCCTCGAGCCGGGGCTCCTCCTCGCCGTCGCCCTGGTATTGGGCGGCATCATCCTGGTGAACCGGCGCCCGCCCGGGTGAAACAGCGGGTGGCCATGGACGCGCCGCCGCGACCGCTCGAGCCCCGTCCTTGACCCTCGCTGAGGCCGAACCTACCGTTCCGCTCAACTCTTTCGGAGCCGAGATGCCATGGGACCACCGATCCGCGCGAGCTCGATCATCCGCTCGCCTGCGGTTAAGGCCGATCAGGTCGTCGACACGGTGACGCTCGATCACGAGGATCGCTACCGCCGCCGCGCCGTGCTCAGCTGCGCCGGTGGGCTCGAAATCCTGCTCGATCTCGAAAAACCCGCCCGCATCGAGGACGGGGACGCGCTGAAGCTCGAGGATGGGCGCCTCGTCCGGGTCGTCGCTGCGGCCGAGGAGCTGATCGAGATCACCTCCGACAATCCGGCGCGGCTGCTTCGAGCCGCCTGGCACCTGGGCAATCGGCACACTCCTGCCGAGATCACGACCGAGGCGATCTATTTCGCCAAGGACCATGTCCTCGTCGAGATGCTGCGCGGCCTCGGGCTTTCCGCGAAGCCGGTGACGCGACCCTTCAGGCCCGAGCGGGGCGCCTATGACCATGCGGGCCATGGCCATCACGAGCATGAGCACGGGCACGCCCGTCACGACCATGGTGGAGCATGACATGTATGATTTGACGCGTCTTCAGGCGGCTAGGCAGCGCATCGGCCCCTATGTGACGAGGACCCCTCTCTCGAGGTCATCGACGCTGTCTCGCGAGATCGGCTGCAACGTCTTCATCAAAGCGGAACTCTTCCAGAAGACCGGCTCGTTCAAGGTCCGGGGAATGGTGAACCGACTGCTGACGATGGACCCGGAGGATCTGCGGCGCGGCGTCATCACCTTTTCGGCGGGCAATGCGGCGCAGGGTCTTGCTTATGCGGCCGGCATTGCCGGTACGCGTGCCGTGGTCGCGATGCCGGAGGCCGCGAGCCCGACGAAGATCGCCGCGACCAAGGGCTATGGAGCGGAGGTCATCCTCCACGGAAAGACATCCGCCGAAACCTATGAGCGCTGCATGGCCGAGGTCGCGGCCCAAGGGCTCATCTTCGTGCCATCCTATGACGATTTAGGGCTCATGGAGGGCCATGCCTCGCTGGGGTTCGAGATCCTGGAAGACCTTCCCGATGTCGCGGCGATCTTCTCCGGCATCGGCGGCGGCGGGCTGATCGGCGGAATAGCGATGGCGGTGCGGGCCTCGGGCAGCTCGGCGCGGATCTACGGTGTCGAGCCCGAGCTTGCATGCTGCGTCAGCCAGGCCTTGCGCGAAGGCCGCCCCGTCCAGGCGGTCAACGGCAGGACCATCGCCGACGGGCTCGCTCCGCCGATTGCCGGCAAGGCATGCCTGCCGATCATCCAGCGTGAGGTGGCGGAGGTGATCCTGGTGACCGAAGACCAGATCGCCGATGCCATTCGTTTCCTCTTGTCGCGGTGCAAGCTCATGGCCGAGGGCGCAGGCGCCGCGCCTCTCGCGGCCCTTCGCAGCGGCAGGAAATGGGATTTCGGCGAAGAGGACAATGTCGTGCTCGCCGTCTGCGGGGGCAATATCGATCCCGCCAGGCTGGCGGCGATTCTCGCTTAGGCCACATGCGGGCCCTCTTTGGGAATTGGGCGACAGCGATGCAATCCCCAACGGATTTGCGATCACGGTGAGCGAGCTTCTGCCGCTGTTTGCCTGGTTGTCGCCATCCTTTCCGGTCGGCGCCTTCGCTTACAGCCATGGTCTCGAGCAAGCGGTCGAGACGGGCGATGTGCATGACCCCTCGACGCTCATCTCCTGGCTCGAGGATCTGATGGAGCATGGCGCGATCCGCACCGACCTTATTCTCGCCTCCTGCGCCGCAAGGGCGCTGAGCGCGCGCGACATGGTTCGGTTCGAGGAGGTGGCGGAGCTCGCGCTCGCCTTGTCGCCGTCGCGAGAACGCCGTCTCGAGACGACCCAGCAGGGCCGCTCCTATATGGAGACGCTGCGCGCCGCATGGCCGAGCCCGATCCTGGACGAAGTCTTCGCCGCATCCACCGAGATTGCCTATCCGATCGCCTTCGGGGCCTCGGTCGTCGCGCATCGCCTGCCGCTGCGAGCCTCGCTTGCGGCCTTCGCGCTGCAGTTTTCGGCCAATCTCGTCTCCGCCGTCGTTCGTCTCGGCATGGTCGGCCAGACGGATGGCCAAAAGGTCATCGCCTCCCTCGCCAAGGCAGCGCGCCGGCAAGCCGCCTTCGCGGCGCGCGCCAGCCTCGATGATCTCGGCGCCGCCGCGTTCCGCTCCGACATCATGTCCTTGCGCCACGAAACGCAGTATTCGAGGCTGTTTCGCTCATGAGCGTGCTGGTCACGGCGTTCCTCGCGCTCATCCTGGGTGTCATTGCCCTCTTACACGCCTATTGGGCGGTCGGGGGGCTGTGGCCGGGCAAGAGCGAGGCCGATCTCATCTGCAAGGTGTTCGGTGACGCCTCGCGGCGACGCTTGCCGCCTGCATGGGTGATTTGGGTCGTGGCCATCTTGATCGGCATCGCCGCGGTATGGCCCTTGCTTCTGCTGGAATGGTCGGCCGCGCAACTGCCGCGCCCGCTCGTATCCGGCATCGGATTGGCGCTTACCGCCGTCTTCCTGGCGAGGGGAGGGGCCGGCTACCTTCACTCCTGGCAAAGGGCGCATACGCTCGAGCCCTTTGCGCGACTCGATGTCGCGTTCTATTCGCCACTCTGCTTGCTGATCGGCGCCGGTTACGGCTGTCTTCTGATCGGGAGACCCATCTGATGCCCGCTTCTCCTCATGGACCCTTGCGGGTCGGCATCGGCGGTCCGGTCGGCTCCGGTAAGACCGCCCTGATGGAGCATTTGTGCAAGCGCTTCCGCGAGCATTACGACATAGCCGCGATCACCAACGACATCTACACCAAGGAGGATGCCGAGATTCTGGCGCGTGCGCAGGCTCTGTCGCTCGACCGCATCATGGGCGTCGAGACCGGTGGCTGCCCGCATACCGCGATTCGCGAGGATTGCTCGATCAACCTTGCCGCCATCGAGGAGATGAAGCGGCGTTTCCCGGCGCTCGACCTGATCTTGATCGAATCGGGGGGCGACAACCTGGCGGCGACCTTCTCGCCAGAGCTCGCGGATCTGACCATCTACGTCATCGACGTGGCGCAAGGCGAGAAGATCCCGCGCAAGGGCGGTCCCGGCATCACCCGCTCCGATCTCCTGGTCATCAACAAGATCGATCTCGCCCCCCATGTCGGGGCGGACCTCGACGTCATGGAGCGCGATTCGCGTCGCATGCGCGGGCAAAAGCCCTTCGTCTTCACGGATTTACGAAGGGGCACGGGCGTCTCGGAAATCACCGCGTTCATCGAGAGGCGAGGGGGGCTCGCCGAAGCCGCATAGGCTTGCAAAAATTGCCACGAAATGCCACAAAATGGCACCTGTTCTCAATTCGACCGACCTTCATGAAGCGTCCCCTCGCGATCAGACGCAAGGATCACATCCTGCAGGCGCTCGACGCCGCGGGATCGGCCAGCGTCTCCGATCTTGCCGAGAAGCTCGGCGTCTCCCGCGAGACCATCCGTCGCGACCTGAAGATACTCGCCCATGAGGGGCGCGCGAATCTGGTGCATGGCGGGGCGGCACGCGGCCTCGCTGCCGAGCCTTCGCTCGCCGCGCGCGTCGCCGAGAACGCCGCCGGCAAGGCGGCGATCGGCCGCAAGGCCGCGAGCCTCGTCGCCGACGGGATGGTCATCCTCATCGATTCAGGGTCGACGACCTTCGCTCTCGCCGCGGCTCTCGTGAGCCGCAAGGAGCTCACCGTCCTCACCAACAGCGTGCCGATCGCGCTCCTCTTGTGCCGCTCTCCCGGCGTGAAGGTGATCATGCTCGGTGGCGAGATCGATGCCAATGACGAGGCGGCATTCGGGGTCGATACGCTCGCAGCGCTCGGGCATTTCCGCGTCGACCTCGTGTTCCTCGGGGCGGGAGGCATCTCGCCGGAGGGCGAATTCACCGATTACACGCGGCTCGCGGCCGAGCAGCGGCACCTGATGATGAAGGCGGGCCGCAAGGTCTATATCCTCGCCGACCACACCAAGTTCAAGCGCCAAACGCCCATCCGGATCGCACCCGTCGCGCAGATCGCCGGGCTGATCGTCGACGAGCAGCCGCCTGCATCGATCGCGCGCGCCGCGGCCGCCCAGCATTGGCCGATCATTCTGGCCAAGATCTAGGGCGTGTTGACATACATCGCGTGAGCCGGGATTTGAGACGAAATGGCCAGCTGGCAGGAGAAAATCGATGCCGATACTCCGGTATCGGCGAGGTTTTCGACGCACCAGATGGGCCATTTCGTCCAAACCCCGAAGGGGCGCGGCCGTTTTGGCCTGCAAGTTCGTCGTCGATATCGCCCATATCGACATATTGGCTGCGATCGCCTCCTGCTTGCCGGACCAAAACGACTCGCGTCCCGGCCACGGGCTGTATGTCAACACGCCCTGCCCTGACCAAGAGCTGAGCCAGGCTCGCGATGCATCTCAGCCTGCCCGTCTTTCTCGCGGTCCTGAGCGCGGCCGCGCTGCATGCGGGCTGGAACGCGCTCGTCAAGATCAGGCTCGACCCCCTTCTCGCGATCACCCTGACCTGCTTTTCCTGCGGCATTATCGCCTTGCCGGCTGTTCTGGTTACAGGCCTGCCCGACAAAGCCGCCTGGCCATGGATCATGGCCTCGGTCGCCATTCATCTCGGCTACTACATCTTCCTGGCGGAGGCTTACCGGCGTGCCGATATGGGCCAGATCTATCCCATCGCGCGGGGCTCGGCGCCGCTGCTGACGGCGCTCATTTCGTTGCTCGTGGTCGCCGATCCCGTCAGCTCGAGCAATATCGTGGGCATTGCGCTCCTCGCGCTTGGCGTCCTCCTCATCTCGCTGCGCGGGCATCGGCACCTCGCGCCGCCAAGCCGCATCGCCGTGAGCTGCGCGCTGCTGACCTCGGTGACCATCACGGCCTACACCATCGTCGACGGCGTCGGCGCGCGCGTCTCCGGCAACGCCAACGCCTATGCGGCCACGCTCTTCGCGGTCGATGCCTATCCGATACTCATCATCTGCCTGTGGTGGAAAGGCGCCGAGGGGGTCAAGCCCGCCTTCGGGTTCCTGGCGCAAGGCTTCACGGGCGGCGCCATGTCGCTCGTCGCCTATTGGATCGTGATCTGGGCGATGACGGTCGCGCCCATCGCGCTCGTCGCCGCCATACGCGAAACCAGCGTCTTGTTCGGCGCGCTCATCGCCGTTCTCTTCCTCAAGGAACCGATGACGCGTGTGCGTGCGGCCTCCGCCGCACTGATCCTCGTCGGCCTCGCCTTCATGCGGCTGTCATGAGAGCCGACATCGCCGGACAGCTCGTTTCTCGCAAGAGCTAGAAGTGGTATTATGTGGCATCTTGACTGAATTTGTTGAGACGTACAAGAAAGAACCTGCTATCGCCGAGCCTGCATGAGCCCAACCCGGACCTGACGGACGTTCCATGCGAAATTCCGCACATGCGACTGAACCCCGACGTGCTGTCTCCGAGACCGGCGATCCCTTCCTGCTCACGCCCGGACCTCTCACGACCTCGGGGAGCGTCAAGGCCGCCATGCTCCACGATTGGGGTTCGCGCGACGAGGCCTTCATTGCCATCAACAAGGCGGTGCTCGCGCAACTCCTCGAAATCGCCCGGGGCGGGGATGATTATGTGACGGTGCCGATGCAAGGCTCCGGCACCTTTGCGGTCGAGGCCATGCTGACGAGCCTCGTCCCGCCGAAGGGGAAGGTGCTCGTCCTGATCAACGGCGCCTATGGACATCGCGCCAAGCGCATCCTCGACATCGCCGGGCGCAAGGCGGTCATCCTCGAGACGGCCGAAGATAAGGCGCCCGATCTGGAGAAGGTCGAAAGCATGCTGAAGCGCACGCCTTCGATCACGCACGTCTTTGCGGTCCATTGCGAGACGACCTCGGGCATCCTCAATCCGATCGTTGAGATCGGGCGGCTCGCTTACCGATACGGCAAGAGCTTTCTCATCGATTCGATGAGCGCCTTCGGCGCGCTGCCCCTCGACATGGGCGCCCTGCAGGCCGACGCGGTCGCCGCCTCGTCGAACAAATGCATCGAAGGCGTTCCCGGCCTCGGCTTCGTCATTTGCCGGCGGGAGGCGCTTGCCCGCGGCAAGGGCAACGCCACCACCCTCGTCCTCGATCTTCATGACCAATGGGCGAATTTCGAGAAGACCGGGCAATATCGCTTCACGCCGCCGATCCATGTCATCGCAGCCTTCCACCAGGCGCTCGAGGAATTCGCGGCGGAGGGCGGCGTCGAAGGGCGCGGCGGGCGCTACCGGAACAATTGCCGCATCCTGATCGCGGGCATGCGGGCGCTGGGCTTCCGCACCTTGCTCCCCGACGATCTGCAGGCGCCGATCATCGTCACCTTCCATATGCCGCGCCATCCGGCCTTCGTCTTCCAGCGCTTCTATGACAGCCTCAAGGAGCGTGGCTATGTCATTTATCCCGGCAAGCTGACGGTTGCCGATTCCTTCCGCATCGGCTGCATCGGTCGGCTCGGCGAGACGGAGATGCGCGGCGCGCTCGCGGCCATCCGCGACGTGCTTGACGAGATGGGCGTCGCGGTTCCGGCCGCTGTCGCGGCGTAAGGAGGGCTACCCCGTGAACATGCAGCGCAGGCCCTCCGTCACCGCCAACGGCCGCGAATATCGCTTTCCGCAGGCGCCGACCGTCATGGTCTGCATCGACGGCTCGGAGCCTGGCTATATCGAGGAAGCGATCAAGGCGGGGCTTGCTCCCAATTTCGACCGTCTGATGAGGACGGGCGCAAATCTCCTCGCCAAATCCGTCATCCCGAGCTTCACCAATCCGAACAACATCTCGATCATCACGGGCCAGCCGCCCAAGCTGCACGGAATTGCCGGCAATTACTTCTATGATCGCTCGACCGGGCAGGAGGTGATGATGAACGATGCGCGGTTCTTGCGCGCGCCGACCATCATGCAGGCTTTCCACGACGCGGGCGCCAAGGTCGCGGTGGTCACCGCCAAGGACAAGCTCAGGACGCTGCTCGGCAACGGTCTCGATTTTTCGAGCGGCCGGGCAATCGCCTTCTCGTCCGAGCGAGCCGACAAGGCGACGAGGGCCGAGAACGGCATCGAGAATGTGCTCGCCTTCGTCGGAAAGCCGTTGCCCGAAGTCTATTCGGCGGATCTCTCCGAGTTCGTCTTCGCCGCAGGCGTGAAGCTGCTCGCGAGCTTTCGCCCAGACGTGATGTATCTGTCGACCACCGACTATGTGCAGCACAAGGCGGCGCCCGGCTCGAAAACCGCGAATGATTTCTACGCCATGCTCGACCGTTATGTCGGTCTCCTCGATGCGCAGGGCTGCGTGCTGGCGCTCACGGCCGATCACGGCATGAACGACAAGCACAAGCCGGACGGCTCTCCCGACGTCGTCTATCTGCAGGATCTCTTCGACGCCTGGCTCGGCAAGGGCGAGGCGCGCGTCATCTTGCCGATCACCGATCCTTACGTCGCCCATCACGGCGCGCTCGGCTCCTTCGCGACCGTCTACCTGCCAGCGAATGCGCAAACGCAATCCTTCATCACGCGCCTGGGCACCATCGAAGGCGTCGATCTCGTGCTGGCGAGCGCCGAGGCCTGCGCTCGCTTCGATCTCCCGGCCGACCGCATCGGCGATCTCGTCGTGCTCTCCACGCGTCGGAAGGTACTCGGCACCAGTGCCGTGCGGCACGATCTGTCGGGCCTGACGGGGCCGTTGCGCTCGCATGGCGGCCTCGCCGAGCAGACCGTGCCGATGATCGTCAACCGCAAGGTCGACTGGCCGAAGGGCCGCGAGCTCAGGAACTACGACGTCTTCGCCGTGGCGCTGAACCACGTCATTGCTTGAGGGAACGCCATGAACATCGAGGCCAAACCTCCCATCCGTCGCGAATCCATGCGCCTGGCGGGCAAGCTCGTCGCCACCGAGGAGGTGGTCGAGGTGTTCAACCCCTATACCGGCCAAGTGATCGGCACGGTGCCGGCCGGGCGTCCGGAACATGTGCGCGAGGCTTTCACCAAGGCGCGCGCCTATCGCGCTAAGCTCACGCGATACGAGCGCCAGCGCATCCTGCAGACGGCCGCCGAGATCTTGCGCGATCGCAAGGAGGATTTCGCGCGCCTCATCACCGCTGAATCCGGGCTGTGCTGGAAGGATTCGCTCTACGAGGCGAGCCGCGCCTTTGACGTCTGGTCCTTCGCCGCGCAGCTCGTCATCAAGGATGACGGCGAGATCTATTCCTGCGACATCAGCCCCAACGGCAAGAGCCGCAAGATCTTCACCACCCGCCTGCCGCTCATCGGCGTGATCTCGGCGATCACCCCGTTCAACCATCCGCTCAACATGGTGAGCCACAAGCTCGCGCCCGCCATCGCCACCAATAACCGCGTCGTGCTGAAGCCGACCGAGCTCACCCCGCTCACGGCGCTCGCGCTCGCCGACGTGCTCTACGAGGCCGGGCTGCCGCCGCAGATGCTCTCCGTCGTCACTGGCAATCCGCGCACCATGGGCGACGCCATGATCACCGATCGCGATTGCGATCTCATCACCTTCACGGGCTCGGTCAAGGTAGGCAAATCCATCGCCGAGAAGGCCGGCTATCGCCGCCTGGTGCTGGAGCTCGGCGGCAATGACCCGCTCATCGTGATGGCGGATGCCGATCTCGACAAGGCGGCGGAGCTAGCCGTGCAGGGCGCCACCAAGAATTCCGGTCAGCGCTGCACGGCGGTCAAGCGCATCCTGGTCGTCGAGAGCGTGGCCGACGATTTCGCCCCGCTCGTCCTCGCCAAGGCGAAGACGTTGAAATGCGGCGATCCGATGGACCCCTCCGTCGATATCGGCACGGTCATCAACGAGCAGGCGGCTAAGCTCTTCGAGCGGCGGGTCGAGGACGCAGTCGCCAAGGGCGCCGAGCTGCTGCACGGCGCGCCGCGCCGCGGCGCGCTGTTCCCGCCGACCGTGCTCGATCGCGTTCCCCATGATTGTGAGCTGGTGCATGAGGAGACCTTCGGTCCGGTCATCCCGATCATCCGCGTGCCGGACGCGATCGAGGAGGTGATCCGCATCTCGAATTCCACCGCCTACGGCCTCTCCTCGGGCGTGTGCACCAACCGGCTCGATCACATCATGAAGTTCGTCGCCGAGCTCGAGGTCGGCACCGTGAATGTGTGGGAGGTGCCGGGCTACCGCATCGAAATGTCGCCTTTCGGCGGCATCAAGGATTCCGGCCTCGGCTACAAGGAGGGCGTGGTCGAGGCGATGAAGAGCTTCACCAATATCCGCACTTGGTCGATGCCATGGGGCTGACGGGCGTGCGAGGCCGCAAGGATCGGTCCTCGCGGCAAGGCGCTGGCAAGGCGTCGCTCATTTCCCAGTCCGAGGGCGACACCAACCTGACCGACAGGCGCCGAGACTGGCAGAAGCGGAATGCCCACAACGCCACGCGCGACCTGCTCGAGCGCGACGCGCAAGCCTTCCTGCACCAGTCGGTGTCCACGCCCTGCCTCAACGCCATCGCCAAGGCGCAAGGCATCTGGATCGAGGACCTTGCAGGCCGGCGCTACATGGATTTCCACGGCAACAACGTCCACCATATCGGCTACGGCCATCCGCGCCTCAAGCGGGCGATCGCGGCGCAGATGGAGGCGCTCTCCTTCGCGCCGAGGCGCTATGCCTGCGAACCGGCAGTGCTGCTCGCCGAGAAGCTTGCCGCGATCGCGCCGGGCGACCTCTCGAAAGTCCTGTTCACCACCGGAGGCTCCGACGCGGTCGAGGTCGCGATCAAGCTGGCGCGGGCCGCCACCGGCCGCTTCAAGACCTTGTCCTTCTGGGATGCCTTTCATGGCGCCGGCATCGGCGCCTCGAGCCTTGCGGGCGAGGCGCTGTTCCGCTCGGGCCCGGCGGCGCCGCTCGTCGCGGGTGCGCAGCACGCAGCGCCTTTCGCCTGCTACCGCTGCCCCTATGGTCATTCCTGCGACGAGGACGGCCTGCCGTTCCTCGACCGCTGTCATATGGCCTGCGCCGCCATGGTCGACTATGTGCTGGCCCGCGAGGGCGATGTGGCCGCGGTGATCGCCGAGCCGACGCGCGCCGTGCCGTATCTGCCCCCGCCGGGCTATTGGCGAAGCGTGCGCGAGGCCTGCGACCGGCACGGAGCGCTTCTCGTCTTCGACGAGATTCCGACCGGCCTGGGCAAGACCGGGCGGATGTTCGCCTGCGAGCATGACGGCGTCGTGCCCGACATCCTGGTGCTGGGGAAGGCGCTGGGCGGAGGCATCCTGCCGATCGCCGCCTGCATCGCGCGGCCGGTGCTCGATGTGGCGGGTGACTGGGCCTTCGGCCACTACACCCATGAGAAGAACCCCGTGACCGCGCGTGCGGCGCTCACCACGATCGAGATCATCGAGGACGAGGATCTCATCGCCAACGCCGCCAGGGTCGGGGCGCTGGCCCTCGAGCGCCTGTACGAGATGAAGACCCGCTTGCCCGTCATCGGCGATGTGCGCGGCCGCGGGCTGCTCATCGGCATCGAGCTGGTGAAGAGCCGCGCCGACAAGCTGCCCGACAACGATCTTGCGGAGGCGGTGCTCTATCGCGCGCTCGATCGCGGCCTCTCCTTCAAGACGACGATGGGCAATGTCCTGACCTTGACCCCGCCGCTCACAGTGACGGCGCCCGAGATGATGCGGGCGCTCGACATCCTCGAAGAGGCGATCGCTGCGGGGTAGGGTGGTTCACCCTCGCGAGCACGTGATCGACGCAATCGCGGCGCGAGCAAATCCGGCTCGACTCCTTCCCGCTTCGGGGTAAAGTCGCTGCCTGAATGCATATAGGGAGGCCGACGATGCTCAATTCGCTCGCTGCTCAAACGCGACGCGCGGCTGGTTTGCTGGCGGTTCTGGCCTCGGCCGCGCTGCTCGCGGGTCCGGCGCGCGCGCAGCAGGAGGTGAAGCTCGGCGCGCTCATGGATGTCACCGGCCCGATCGCCAACTTCATGCCGGCGCTGCTCGCAGCACAGCAGCTCGCGGTCGACGAGGTCAATGCCAATGGCGGCATCCTCGGTGGCAAGAAGCTGCGCCTCGTCACCATCGACACCCAGGGCAACGAGCAGGGTTCGGTAGACGGCGCGCGCAAGCTCGTATCGATCGAGAAAGTGCCGATCATCGTCGGTCCGCTGCTCTCGGGCACCGTGATTCCGGCGGCGGGCAGCGTCACCATCGCGGCAGGCGTGCCGCTGATCGCGCCGACCGCGACCTCGCCCGCCATCACCACCATGCCGAAGAACGACATGCTGTTCCGCATCGTGCCCTCCGACACCTATCAGGGCAAGGTGCTGGCCAAGATGGTGCTCGACAAGGGCTTCAAGACGGTGGCGCTGACCTATGCCAACAACGATTACGGCGTCGGCATCGCCGAGGTGTTCCGCAAGGAATATGCCGCCGGCGGCGGCACTCTCGCCGCCGACCAGATCCACGAGACCAAGAAGGCCTCCTACCGCGCCGAGCTCGCGACGCTGGCCGCGACCAAGGCGCCGGCCCTGGTGCTGATCGCCTATGCGGGCGATAGCGGCCTCACCATCATGAAGCAGGCGCTGGAGAACAATTTCTTCACGACCTTCATCGGCACCGAAAGCATCCGCGACACGACGGTGATCAAGCAGCTCGGCGCCGAGAACCTCAAGAACTTCTTCGGCACGGCGCCGACCTCGCCGACCGATACGACGGCGCATAAGAAGTTCGACGAGGCCTTCGCCAAGGCGAGCCCGGGAATGACCAACAAGCTCTTTGTCGAGCAGGTCTACGACGCGACCATGATGGCGGCGCTCGCCGTCGAGAAGGCTGGCTCGACCGATCCCGCCAAGATCCGCGACGGGCTGCGCGCCATCGCCGGCCCCGACGGCACCAAGATCGAGCCGACGGAATGGAAGAAGGCGGTCGAGGCCATCAAGGCCGGCCAGTCGATCGCCTTCGTGGGTGCCGCCGGCCCCCATGTCTTCGACAAGAACGGCGACGTCACCGGCTATATCGGCGAATGGGTCGTCAGCGGCGATGACTTCAAGGAGGTCAAGGTCTATCCGCCGCTCTGACGGACGACAGAGGGCAGACGACGGAGGATGGAGGAGCCGACGGCCGAGCTGGTTCCTCCGTCCTCTGTCGTGCGACGGGTTCATCCGCCCTCGGTCGTCCGTCGTCTGTCGTCCGGCATCGGCGGGCGCTCCGGCAATATCCCCTTGGGGAAGCGCTGCAGGATCACCTGGAGCAGCAACCCGATCAGGAATACGCGCAGATAGCTGCCGCGGATCTGCCATTCGGGCGGCAGCCTTCCGGTGACCAGCTCGGATGCCGACCATAGCGTCCAGATGACGACCGGGCCGAGGATGGCGCCGCGGTTGTTGGCGCTGCCGCCGGCGATCAGCATGACCCAGACCAGGAAGGTCGTGATCAGCGGCAAGGTGGCGTCCGGTCCGATGAACTTGAAGGCGTGGGAGGTGAGGGCGCCGCTCAAGCCCATGACCATCGAGCCGAGCACGAAGGCCTGCAGGCGGAAGGCCGCGACATCCTTGCCGGAGGCCGAGGCCGCCTCCTCGTTGTCGCGGATGGCCCGCATGACGCGGCCCCATGGCGAGCGGGCGAGGCGCTCGAGCGCGAGATAGAGCGCAAGCACGATCGCGGCGACCAGGCCGAGATAGGCGAGGTCGCGCCAGACTCCCGGCAACTCCTCGAACGGGCGCGGGATCGAGACGATGCCGCGCGAGCCGTTGGTCAGCCAGATCTCGTTGTCGATGACGAGGCGCAATATCTCGGCGATGCCGATGGTCGCCATCGCTAGATAATCGCTCTGCAGGCCGAGGCAGATGCGGCCGACGAACCAGCCGACCGCGGCGGACAGCGCCATGGCGGCGCAGATGCCGACGGCGACCGGCAAACCGAACCCGACGAAATGCCCCGGCGTGGGCGGCGCCGTCAGGATGGCGCTGGCATAGGCGCCGACCGCGAAGAAGCCGCTCACCCCGGCGTTGAAGAGGCCGCCATAGCCCCATTGCAGATTGAGGCCGAGCGACATCACCGCATAGATGCCGCCGATGGTGAGTAGCGACACCGCGTATTCGCCGTAGCCGAAGAGGATGTCCATCAGTAGACCCGCCCGCGGAACAGGCCGCTCGGCCGCCACAGCAGCATCGCCACCATGATCGCGAAGGCGACCCCGGTCTTGTAGTCCGGCCGCACCAGGGGGTGCTGGGACAAGAGCGGATAGGTCGAGAGTTCCTCGGCAAGGCCGATGACGAGCCCGCCGGCGATGGCGCCGTAAGGCTTGCCGATGCCGCCCAGGATCGCCGCCGCGAAGAGCGGTAGCAGCAGGTTCCAACCCATATTCGGGTTGAGCTGGGTGTCGATCGCCAGGAACACGCCGGCGGCGGCGGCGAGGCCCGCGCCGAACACCCAGGTCCAGAAGGAAACGGTGTCGAGATCGATGCCGCATACCCGGGCGAGGGTCGGCTGGTCGCTCACCGCCCGCATGGCCTTGCCGAGCCGCGTGCGGGTGAGGAAAAGATGCAAGGCGACGACCAGCGCCACCGCCGCGGCGATGATGGCGATGTGCCGCGGCGCGATGAGCAGCGTGTCGAACAACAGGACCGGACGCCTGATCCCGCTCTCATAGGCCCGGTCGTCGGCGCCCCAGAAGATCTCGACCACCGAGCGCAGCATGAGGGCGACGCCGAACGAGGCGATCACCACGACGATGGTCGGCGAGTCGCGGAACGGCCGGTAGAACAGCCGGTCGACCGCCAAGGCGACGGCGGCCGTGACCAGCATGGCGATCGGCAAGGTCGCGAGCGGCGGCAGGCCGGTGAGGCCGACCGCCGACAGGGTGACATAGGCGCCCAACGTCATGACGTCGCCATGCGCGAAATGGCCGAAGCGCAGCACGCCGTAGATCAGCGACAAACCGACCGCGCCGAGCGCATAGATGCAGCCGAGCACGATGCCCGGAATGATGTAGAGGTTCACGAGCTCCATGCCGCCCTCTCAGCCGCCAAGGAAAGCCTCCGCCATCTGCCGGTTGCCGAGCAACTCGGCGCCGGTCCCGGTGAAGCGGTTGCGCCCCGCGGCGAGCACATAGCCGCGATCGGCGATCTCGAGCGCGCGGCGGGCGTTCTGCTCGACCATGAGGACGCCGATGCCGCTGCGGTTGATCGCCTGGATGTGCGCGAAGATCTCCGCCATGATCTTCGGCGCGAGGCCGGCGGTCGGCTCGTCGAGCAAGATGAGCTTGGGCGTCGTCATCAGGGCGCGGGCGAGCGCTACCATCTGGCGCTGGCCGCCCGACATCTCCCCGACCAGCTGGCGCCGCCGCCGCCCGAGCTCGGGAAAGAGCGCGTATTGCGTTTCGAGCAGCGATGCGAGCGCGCCGCGCACGGTGAACGCCCCCATCTCCAGGTTTTCCGCGACGGTCAAGGTCGGGAAGACGTTACGCTCCTGCGGCACATAGGCCATGCCGAGCCCGACCAGCCGTTCCGGCATGGCCCCGGTGATGTCCGCGCCGGCGAAGCGCACGCGGCCGGCCTGAGTGGCGACGAGGCCGAACAGCGCCTTGATCAAGGTCGACTTGCCGGCCCCGTTCGGGCCGATGATGACGGCGAGCTCGCCGGCTTCGGCCGCCATGTCGACATCATGCAGGATGGTCGTGTCGCCATAGCCTGCCTGGAGGCGCTCGATCTCGAGGAGGCTCATGACGCGGCGGCCGCGCCTGGCGCCGGCGCCCCGAGATAGGCTTCGCGGACCCTTTCATCGGCCTTGATCTCGGCCATGTTCCCCTGAGCGAGCACGCGGCCCTCGGCCATGACGATCACCGGATCGCATAACCTCGTGATGAGGTCCATGTCGTGCTCGATGATGCAGAAGCTCGTGCCGCGCTCGCCATGCAGCCGCTCGATATAATGGGCAAGCTCGCCGAGCAGCGTGCGGTTGACGCCGGCGCCGGGCTCGTCGAGCAGGATGACCTTGGCATCGACCATCATGGTGCGGCCGAGCTCCAGGAGCTTCTTCTGGCCGCCAGACAGCGTCCCTGCGAGGGCGAGGCGGTGCGAGGCGAGGCCGAGGACCTCCAAGGTCGCCTCGGCGCGGCGATGGATCGCCTGCTCCTCGCGGCGCACCCGGCCCGGACGAAACCAGGCGGCGAGCACGCGCTCGCCGCTCTGATGCCGCGGTATGACCATCAGGTTCTCGAGCACCGTCATCCGCGCCCATTCCTTGGGGATCTGAAAGGTGCGCGCGAGACCGAGGCCGAACAGCTCATGCGGCTTCTTGCCGGTCACGTCCTCGCCGTCGAGGAGGATGCGGCCATGATCGGCTTGCGTCACGCCGGCGATGATGTTGAACAGCGTCGTCTTGCCCGCCCCATTCGGTCCGATGAGGCCGGTGATCGAGCCGCGCGGCACCTCGAGCGCGCAGTCATCGACCGCCGTCAAGCCGCCATAGCGCTTGGTGATCCGGTCGACGGTGACGACGGCGCTCATTCTTTGCCCAGTGACCGGTTCAGTCGCCACCGAACGCTACGCAAGGCCTCAACGAGCGTCAACCGCATGCTAGGGCGTCGCACAAGCTGACCTTCCCAAGCGTCCGATCGATCTGCGCAGCGAAGCATGCTCGGCCTCGAAAGCCGCAGGATCACGCTCGCGATATCGGCTCAATATCGGCTTGACCCGATATAGGACGTAGCTTATATCGAGCAGATGCCGACGGCCGAGGTGATCTTTCACGATGAGTTCGCCGCCGAATTTCGTTTGCTTGCCGAGTCGGTCCAGGATCGAATTCTGGCTCATGTGCGCGCCCTGCAAAGCGAAGGATACGAGCTCGGTCGCCCTTGGGCTGATACGCTCAAAGGGTCGAAGTTCAAGAATATGAAGGAGCTTCGACCGACTGTGAACAAGGTCGAGTGGCGAGTGGCCTTTGCGTTCGACTCGTTTCAGCGCGGCGTCTTGCTGGCTGCGGCTGCCAAGGGCGGAAAGAAGGATTCGCTCGTCTATGGGCGCCTGATCGCCACGGCGGATGCCCGCTTCGCGGCCCACCAGGCTGGTCTAGAGCCGAGGCAGAAAGGGAAGAAGTGATGCCTGTGACCGTCGACGAAATGATGCGCGACTTTTCGCCCAAGCGGCGCGCGAAGATCGAACGAGAGGCTGCCGAGATCATTGCGGAGAGCCGCACGCTGGCACAGCTCCGCCGAGCTGCCGACATGACGCAGCAGGCCCTGGCGCGGGCGCTCAGAACCTCGCAGGCGAACATCTCGGAGATCGAGAACAAGGACGATGCCCTCGTCTCGACGGTGGCGCGGGTCGTCGAGGGCATCGGCGGGAAGCTTCGACTCTATGTCGAGATGCCGGACGGGAGCCAGCTCCCGCTTCGGCTCACGAAGATATGGCCCGCCAAGAGCAGGCGAGCGAAGCACCCGCGCGAGATGACGGATGCGCGAGCGGCTCCCGTGGCCAAGCGAAATGCCAAATCGAAGCATTGGCAGCCCCCGGGCGCGACGGCTAAGGCGCGGGGTAGACGCCGCGAAGTCGCGCCATAGGCACAGGTTTGTCCCCGCATCACCTTGGATTGCCGTATGCAGACGAATGATTTCGCGGACGGCGCCGCCTATATGCGCGGTCGGTTCGTGCCGATCGCCGAGGCCGCCATTCCGGTGACCGATTGGGGGTTCACCCGGTCGGACGCGGTCTATGACGTCGTCCACGTGTTCCATGGCGGCTTCTTCCGCCTCGACGACCATCTCGATCGCTTCCATCGCTCGATGCAGGCCCGCCGCCTGGCGCCTCAGGAAGACCGGGCCCGGATGGAGGACATCCTGCATCGCTGCGTGGCGCTCACCGGATTGCTGGATTCCTATGTCGCCATGGTGGCGTTGCGCGGCAGGCCGCGGGGCGCGGGGTCGCGCCGCCCGGCCGATTGCGACAACCACTTCGTCGCCTATGCCATCCCCTGGATCGACGTGATCCCTCCCGAGGTGCAGGCGCGCGGCGCCCATTTGTGGATCGCGACAGTGCCGCGCGTGCCGGACGCCTCCTTCGACCCCACCGTGAAGAACTATCAGTGGGGAGATCTCACCACCGGCCTCATGGAGGCGCATGACCACGGCTTCGACACCGCCATCCTATGCGACGTGCAGGGGTTCGTGACCGAGGGGCCGGGCTTCAACATCTTCATCGTCAAGGATGGACGCGTGCTGACGCCCGACCGCGGCAGCCTGCAAGGCATCACCAGGGCCTCGGTGCTGGAGCTCTGCAAGTCGCTGGGGATGGAGGCCGCCGTGGCGCCGATCCCGCGCGCCATGCTGGAAGATGCCGACGAGGTGTTCGCCGCGACCACGGCGGGCGGGGTGATGCCGGTCGCGCGCGTCGGCCGCCGCATCCTCGGCAATGACCGGCCAGGCCCGATCTCGACGATGCTCAAGGATGCCTATTGGAGGAAGCACGAGGAGGGCTGGTACCGCACGCCGGTGCGCCCTCTCTAGGCTCGAGAGCCCAGTCAGCTTGGCGTCCTCCGGATCAGCGCGGGGAGGCAGCTGCCTCCCTACGGTGCCCTCAGTTCACCGGCTTGATGCTCTGCTCGATCTTCATGAGAGGGCATCCATGCTCGCCTTCTCGCCCTCGGGCGATGCCCAATAGGTCAGCATGACGAACCGGTCCTTGTGGGTGCGAGCAGGGTCAGACTGATCTTCGTGTCCCCGTCCTTGTCCTTGCCGTCCCAGTCGATCTCGAAGCCGGTCATGCCGTTGATGGCGATGTCCTTCTGCTTCATCGAAGCGGCGTCGAGCTTCACGCCCTTCTTGACGAGATAGACGATCGCTTCTTCGACGGTGGACTTCACGTTGGCGGCCTTGACGGTCTCGAAGGCGATGTAGACCTCGCCGTCCTCCGAGGTCACTTCGACGCCAGTATCGATCTCATCGGCATCCCAGTCGTCGAGCAGCACGACCGTGGCGATGGGGTTCTTTGGGGGGCACGGCGAAATTCTTGGCGTTGGCGAAGCCCGGCATCGACGCCAAGAGCGCGGCGAGGTGATCTTGCCGCCGTTCTCCCATCAAGTGCAAGGAACCCGATTGAGGCCGAGGGGGCAGCGCAAACCCGCGCAAATGGAAATTCCAAGTATGAACGCGCCGGCCGGAGCGCCAACATGCTACCTCCTTGCTTTGTGGATCGCGGACGGCGACCAGAAGCCCGACATTTCTCGCTTGGACTGCCCGTCTCGAACAGGTCTTGACATGTGACCAACCAGTCACGTATCGTCCAAAGCATGGATGATGTGTTCAGAGCCCTCGCGGATCCGACACGTCGCAGCCTGCTCGACACGCTGTTCAAGGAAGATGGGCAGACGTTGAGCGCGCTCGAGGAGCGGCTGCCGATGACGCGCTTCGGCGTGATGAAGCACCTGAAACTGCTCGAGGAGGCTGGTCTCGTCGTGACCAGGCGGCGCGGCCGCGAGAAGCTGCACTTCCTGAACCCCATCCCGATCCGACTCATCCACGACCGGTGGGTGAGCAAGTTCACAGAGCCTTGGGTCGCGACGCTGAGCGACCTCAAGCACAGATTGGAGGACAAGACGATGATGAAGGTTTTCGAAATCTACATCAAGACGACGCCCGAGCGCCTCTGGCAGGCGATCACCGACCCTGAGATGCGGCGCAAATATACCTTCGGGGCCGTCTTCAAATCGGACTGGACGCCAGGCTCCCGCTACGAGGCCTTCGGCGGCGAAAATCTGATCGCCGAGGGCGAGAACCTGGAGGTCGATCCGCCGCGCCGCCTCGTCCAGAGCTTCAAGGCCGTATGGGACGAGCACGTAAAGAGCGAGGGCACCTCCCGGGTGACCTTTGAGATCGAGCCGGTCGGCGATTCATGCCGGCTGACGGTCACCCATGATCAGCTGCGCGAGGGCGCCAATGCTCAGCTCTATGGCGGCTGGCCGATGGTCCTCTCCGGCCTCAAAACGCTGCTCGAGACGGGCGAGATGCTCACCACGCCGGGATCGCTGCGCTTTGCACAAGCCGGCACGCCCTGAAGGTGATCGAGGGTTGCTCTCGGGCGGCGGGGATTCCGGCGACCCTTGTGAAGCACAAGCCCATCATGGCTTCGCAGGCCTCGACGGCCAGGTGGTATCGACGTTCTCCGCCTTTGCGCGATGACTTCCACCCTCGATGCTTCGGGCAGGGCTTCACCCTAAAGCACGCCATACCGGTCATAGACGTCCTTGAGCTTGGCGCCGCGCATCAGCTCGTCGCGCGTGGCGTTCTCGCTCGTCACCTTCTCGAAGGCGCGCGCGAGCACTCGCTCCTCGATCTTGCGCGGCACGACGACCACGCCGTCGACATCGCCGAAGATCAGGTCGCCGGGCTCGATATGGACGCCGGCGCAGGCGATGGGCACGTCGATCTCGGCGACCTTGCCGCGCCCCCTGGAATCGAGGGGCGCGATGCCGCCCTGGAAGACGGGGAACTTCACGTTGCGGATGGCGCGCACGTCGCGCACGAAGCCGTCGGTCACGGCCCCGACCGCGCCGCGGGCGCGCGCCGCCGTCGTCAGCAGCTCTCCCCAGGGCGCGATCCGCTCGGATCCGCCGCAGCCGAACACCACGACATCTTCGGCCTCGAGGTCGTCGATGATCCGCATCTCGAGCTCATAGGGGTTCTCGCCTTCCGCCACATGGAAGACCTCCCGGAACAGCCCGGTCCGCGCGAAGCCCGCCATCACCAGGTTGTCGTCGAGGGGCCGGATGCGCGGCGTCATCGCCTGATCGCGGAACCCGGCCTCGTCGAGGACATCGGAGAGCACGGCGCTATAGAGACGCTCCCGGAGCGCGGCGAGGAAGCCGTCTTCGCCTCTCTTCAGCATGGATCACCTCGTTGCCAATAAAACATTCATAGCATCCTTTCTCGACATTTGGCCCCTCTACCACTTGACGCCGACGGCCTTCGCAAAGGAAGCTCGGCTTGCCCGAAACCTGGCCTGGCTCGCGGACCACAGGCGGCGAGCGATCAACTGACCTGAAAGCGCGCCCAGCTCCTGGTTCGGCTGATCGGGGGCTGGCCAATATCCTACCGACAACGAGGTAGGTTAGTCGGCTTCATAAAACCAACTCAGGAGGCGTAAGATGATACGATACCTCGCTAGAATCATGACCTGCTCGGCGGTGCTCGCCGGCATGGCCGGCCTCGCCGGCGCGGCCTTCGCGCAGGGCGAGGTCAAGAGCCCGACGCTCGATGCCGTCAAGAAACGCGGCCAGCTCATCTGCGGCGTCGACACCGGCATCCCCGGTTATGCCTATCAGGACGCCGCCGGCAAATGGCAAGGGCTCGACATCGCCCTATGCCGTGCCGTGGCGGCAGCGACGCTCGGCGACCCCGAGAAGGTCAAGTACATCGGCACGACCTCGAAGGTGCGCTTCTCGGTGCTGCAATCGGGTGAGATCGATTTGCTGGTCCGCGATTCGGAGCTGACCCTGACGCGCGATTCCCAGCTCGGCCTGGTCGAGGTCACGCCCAATTTCTATACGGGCCAGACCATCATGGTTCGCAAGAGCCTCAATGTCGGGCATGCCAAGGATTTGAACGGGGCGACGATCTGCCTGCTCACCGGCACGACGTTGGAGACGAACATCGCGGACTACAATCGCGCGAACAACATCAAGATCGGAACCCTGCTCTTCGAGCGACCCGAGGAGGCCTTCGCGGCCGCCGAGGCGGGCCGATGCGACGGCTATACCGATGACGGTGGCAGCGTCGCGGCGGCGCGTTCGACGATGAAGAAGCCGGATGATTGGCTTTTCCTGCCCGAGACGCTGTCGCGGCAGCCGCTCGGACCGCATACTCGACAAGGCGATGAGCGTTGGACCGACATCGTGAAGTGGACGCATTTTGCGATGCTGGAAGCGGAGGAGCTCGGCATCACCAAGGCCAATGTCGACGAAATCAAGAAGACGTCGACCGATCCGCAGGTGAAGAAATTTCTCGGCCTCGAAGGCGATCTCGGCAAAGGGCTCGGCCTCGATAACGATTTTGCCTACAAGGTCGTGAAGGCCGAGGGCAATTACGGCGAGGTCTACGAGGCGACGTTCGGCTCGAAGGGAGGGCTGGGGCTGCCGCGCGGGCTCAACAACCTCTACCGCAACGGTGGCCTCATGTATCCGTATTCCTGGTATTGAGAACTGACGGGAGATCATTGTGGTCAGGCGACCGTCACGCCGCGCCTATGCAGCTCAGTGGCTTGTGCTGTTGGCGGTGTTGGCGGTCGCCTCTCTCATCGTTGCCGACGCCACCGACAACCTCGCGCGCCGGAACATGTCGTTCGGTTTCGGGTTTCTAGCCGATCGCTCGAATTTCGACATTCCGTTTCATCTCGTGTCGTGGATCGAGTCCGACACCTACGGCCGGGCGCTGCTGGTCAGCCTGCTCAACACCCTCCTGGTCTCGGCGTTGGGTATCGCGGCGGCGACGCTGCTCGGGTTCATGGTCGGCATCATGCGGCTCTCCGTCAATTGGCTGATCCGCAATATCGCCCTCGCCTTCATCGAGTTCGTGCGCAACACGCCGCAACTGGTCCAGATCATCTTCTGGTATGTCGCCGTGCTCCAGACGTTGCCGCCGCCGCGGCGAAGCATCCTTATTCCCGGCGGGCTGCTGCTCAACATCCGCGGCCTCTACGTGCCCGATGCCGTGATGGGGGAGGGCGGCGAGCTCCTCTTTTGGCTCGCGGGCATCCTCCTCGTCGCGACACCTTTCGCGTGGCGCCTGCGGCTCGGCGCGCATCGCCTCGGCGCCAAGGCGCTCCTTTTGCCCTTGGCAGCGGTCGGCTTGCTGGCTACCGGGGTCGAGCGGATCGAGTTTCCGACGCTCACGGGATTCAACATCACCGGCGGCACGCAAGTTCCGCCCGAGCTCGTGGCGCTGTGGGCGGGGCTCTCGATCTATTCCTCGGCCTTCATCGCCGAGATCGTGCGCAGCGCCATCCAGGCGGTGCCGAAAGGACAGCATGAAGCGGCCCGCTCGATGGGGCTTCGCAGCGCTCCGGTGCTGCTTCTGATCGTCGTGCCGCAAGCCGTGCGCATCATGGTGCCGCAACTCACCAGCCAATATCTCAACCTGATCAAGAGCAGCACGCTCGGCGCCGCCGTCGCCTATCCGGAGATTTTCCAGATCTTCGCCGGCACGGTGATGAACCAGGCCAACAAGGAGGTCGAGACGATCATTATCGTGATGGCGGTCTTCCTGACCATCAGCCTTCTGTTCTCGGCCTTCATGAACTGGTACAACCAGCGCGTCGCTCTGGTTGAGCGCTGATCATGCGGCGCCGTTTTCTTATACGCGCCGACGCGTTCTTCACCTCTCCCCTGGTGGGAGAGGTCGGATCGCGGCGAAGCAGTGATCCGGGTGATGGGGGCAATTCCCAACGCGGGGCGCTGCCCCCCTCACCCGACGCCTCGGCGCCGGCGCGCGCCGACTTCTGCAAAGGTCTCCGGCCGTGACGGTGCAGGCGCCAGCCGTCGCGCCGCCGAGCGGCGGGTTCGAGGGCTTGGCCGGGGCTGCCTCGCGCCTCATCGAATGGCTGCGGCGCAACCTCTTCTCGTCGGTCTCGAATACGCTCTTGACCGTACTGGTCGTGGCGCTGCTCGTCATGGTCGTCCCGCCGGTCTTCGACTGGGTCATCGGCGACGCGACCATCTCGGGAACCAGCAAGGCCGCCTGCACCGGCTCAGGCGCCTGCTGGACCTTCATCAAGCTGCGGCTGCACACCTTCTTCTGGGGCCATTATCCGGACGCGGAGCTGTGGCGGGTGGCCCTCGCCGGAATGCTGCTCGTCATCCTCAGCGTGCCGGTCATGCGCGACCAAACCAGGCATCGCGGGCTCTTCCTGCTCCTGCTGCTGACCGTGTTCCCGCTGCTCGCGGGCATCCTCCTGGTCGGGGACCTGCCGGGCCTGCCCTATGTGGACACCAGCGAGTGGGGAGGCTTGATGCTCGATATCATCATCTCCTTCGTGACGGTGGCGGGCGCCTTGCCGCTCGGCATCCTCCTGGCGCTCGGCCGCCGCTCCGAGCTCCACGTCATCAAGTATCTTTCGATCGCCTTCATCGAGCTATGGCGCGGCGTGCCCTTGCTCACGGTCCTCTTCATGTCGGCCGTCATGGTGCCGCTGTTCCTGCCGCACGGCGTCAGTATCGATCGCCTGATCCGCGCCATGGTGGCCTTCACGCTCTTCAATGCCGCCTACATGGCCGAGACGGTGCGCGGCGGCCTGCAGGGGGTGCCGGTCGGGCAGGAGGAGGCTGCCTCCTCGCTCGGGCTTGGCTGGTGGCAGGTGCAGGCCTTCGTGACCCTGCCGCAGGCGCTGCGCATCGTCGTGCCCGGCATCGTCAACAACATCGTCGATCTGTTCAAGGACACTTCGCTGGTGACCATCATCGGCCTCGTCGACCTCCTCGGCGCAGTGGAGCAGTCGCTCAAGGATCCGGCCTGGCTCGGCTTCGCCAAGGAGGGCTATATCTTCACGGCGGCCCTGTTCTTCGTCTGCTGCTTCGCCATGTCGAGCTATGGCCGCCGCTTCGAGCGCCGCCTCAACCGGCATCGGACCGGGGCGCCGTGAGGCGTCGCCGCTGCGCGGAGGCGAGGGGGGCCTTGCGCGAGCCCGATGACCGTCAAGGATGCACGACCGGCGGGACACGCAGGTTATCGAGCTGCCCCGGCAAGGCGCAGGCGATGCGAGCCTTTGCGTTCGGCTTTGCCTCTCCCAGCCTCGCCATGCGGCCGGTGATCGGGTCACGATAGGTCATGGGACCGCAGGACGTGTCGTCGAGCTTGCTCCAGACGACAAAGATCGCGCACACGCAAAGAAGCGCGATCAGGCCAATTTCAACCACCGAACGCCAACTTCGTCGAAGGCCGGCCGCTCTCGTCAAGCAGGCTCGAGCCGGGCACCGCCGCGGTTCGTCTCGCGGCAAGGAAAGGGCGTCCGTGCTCGGACCTGAAGGCATCGTCTCGACTCCGACTGGTTTCGTAACTAGTCAAGCCGAGCTAAATGAGCAAATATTGTTGCGAAGAGGACATAAAACCACCTTGCTCGTTGCCTATTGTATCTGCGTGGAAACAATCGGAAACAATGCGAGAGATGGCGAGACCTCACTCTTTCCTGTCTACTGATCCCATGGCGCTTCCCCACATCCTCATTGTCGAGGATGATCCAGTGATCGGCGCCCTCGTCGCGCGCCACCTGCGCGAGAATGATTGCCGCGCATCGCTCGCAAACAGCGGCAGCGAGATGGACTGGCAGTTGGCGGCAAGCCGCGTCGATCTCATCATTCTCGACCTCATGCTTCCCGGCGAAGACGGTCTGAGCCTGTGCCGCAGGCTGCGTGAATCCTCGGCCATCCCGATTCTGATGTTGACCGCGAAGAGCGAGGACGTTGATCGCATCCTCGGTCTCGAAATGGGCGCGGACGACTACTTGGCAAAACCGTTCAACCCTCGCGAATTGCTCGCGCGCATCAAGGCGGTGCTCCGCCGGTCGTCGCGCGACGGCACGACGCCGGAAAGGCCGGCGCGGGCCGTGACCTTCGCCGGCTGGCGCCTGGATATCGGGATGCGACGGCTCAAGGACCCCGAAGGCGTGACGGTATCGATCACGAGCGCCGAATTCGACCTCTTGCGGGCCTTTTGCGAATGGCCCGGCAAGGTTCTGTCGCGCGATCAGCTTCTGGGATTCACTCAACATCGCACCGCCGGTCCCTATGAACGCAGCATCGATGTGCTGGTCAGCCGCCTTCGCCGGAAGACGGAGCGCGATCCGCGCCTGCCGGAATTGATCAAGACGGTCCGCCCGAGAGGCTATGTGTTCACCCCGGAGGTCGAAGCGGAATGAGCCTGCGCTGGTCGCCGCGCCGGATCGGCACGCAGATCGTCGCGCTGGCGGTCGCGGTGATCGTGATCGGGCATCTTCTGCTCTTCGGGGCCTTCGCGCTGCTTCGGCCGTTCGACGGAACCGATCGGCCGACGGGTGTGGAAGCAGCGCTGATCACCGCCGTGCGGCTCATCGACCACACCTCGACACCGCAAGCCGCCACTCAGGCGGTCGAAGCGACGCTACGAGCCTATCCCGATCTGCGGCTTGCGGTCTCGGCGGCCGCCTCCGTGCCGATGATCGAGGCGGGGCCCCTGCCGCGATCCCTGCGGCGCGCTTTGGGAACGGAATATCCGCTCTGGCGGACGGGGGATGATTCCGAAAGCGCCGACGGTGTCGCCATTCGGTTGCGCAGCGGCACGATCGTCACGGCGATGCTGCCGTCGAAGCTCCTCGCAGCGCCGCCGCTCTTCGGGCCCATGATGGTGACGCTTATCCTTCTTGGGGTGTTGGTCATCCTCATTTTCATATGGGCCATGCGAGGCATCGTCGCTCCGTTGTCCCGCTTCTCTGTTGCGGCCGATCAGTTCGATCCCGATACGAGCTTCGAGCCGCTGGAAGAACAGGGTCCTGAGGAAGTCCGCAAGGCCGCCGCGGCGTTCAATCGCATGCGCGACCGTATCAATCGCATGGTTGAGGACCGGACGAGGATGCTGGCGGCGGTCAGCCACGACCTGCGCACGCCGATCACGAGGCTGCGGCTTCGCACCGATTTCATCAAGGACCAGGCGATGCGGGAGCAGATGCTGAGCGACCTCGACCATATGAACGCAATGGTTCAGTCGGCACTGTCCTTCCTCAGGACCGGCAAGGCGCATGGTGAGGCCGCCTCACTCGAGCTTTCGAGCCTTCTCAAGACGGTCTGCGATCGATTCGCCGATGAAGGATCGAACGTCGCCTATGACGGGGACCATCGAGGCATCGTCCAGGGTTGGGAAGACGAGCTTCACCGAGCCTTGACGAACCTTGTCCAGAACGCCGTCAAGTTCGGTGACAATGTCGTGGTGCGACTTCGCTGCTCCGCGGAGCGTGCCGAGATCGATGTCGAGGATGACGGGCCGGGTATCCCCGACGCCGAAAAGATGCGGGTACTCAAGCCCTTCGTGCGCGGTGACGCCGCGCGCGCGATGAGCGGCGATAGCGGGTTCGGCCTCGGTCTTTCGATCGCCGATGCGATCGCGAAGGCGCATGGCGGCAGCCTCGAGCTCCTGGACCGACAGCCGAATGGGCTGATCGTGCGCTTGGAGCTTCCGCTGGCGCGTGCGCCCGCCGCGCTCGCCACCATGGAAAAGCCCCGGCGCGAGGCCGAGGCTTTCCGTCGCTCGGTCGAGGTGTAGGGCTGATCAGAAGTCGCGCGAGATGCGCAGGCGTGCATCCCAGCCGTCATCCGACGAGATGACCCGGCCGTTGGCCTTGTTCACGTCGTATTCTTTGTGCTGCATCTGGTTGCGGTAGTAGACAACCTCAACACCGATATCCAGATCCTTCACCGGCGACCAGATCAAGTTGCCGGAGGCATTGTATTGTACCCCGCCATTGTAGAAGGGCGAGTAGGGGTTGTAGGGCGCGCCGTTGACCGTGACCGTGGCCAGGCAAGTCGGACAAGCCGCGCCGGCCGCATAGCCGGCCGCCGTTCGGATCGCACCCGAGTATTTGATCCACTCGCCGCCCAGAACCAAGGACGACCGCAAGGTCGGGGTCCAGTAATGGGTGAGCGCGATCAACGCCGAGTAGGCAGGCGTCATGGTCAGATTTCCGGTCGGGCCGACGACCGCGTCATAGGTGGCGAATGTCGTGCCGCCGATACTGTTGGCACTGCCTTGGAAGGTCGACGGGAAGCCGGAGTTGGCATAAGACAGGTTGCCCTTCGAATAGGCGGCCTGCGCGTAGAGGGTATCGCCGGCCGCGAGCATCGGCAGGTTGATCTTCACGCCGCCCTGGACGGCCCAGGCATTGTCGCCGACTTGGCCGTAGCCGCCCGAGACCGTCGGAACGAGCGCATTGACGACGAAGCCGCCACCGGTGGCCGGTGTCAGGTTGACGATCGTCGAGCCGCTGGTGCTGATGCGGTGATAGGCGCCCGACACCTGAGCCGAGCCCCAGCCCTGATCGACACGCAACACGCCGACCACATCCGGGACGTTCTCACGCTGGGTATAGTTGATACCGCCCGCCGCGAGTGCCGCCGCCGCGAAGGGGCTGAGGGCGAAGGGGTAGATGGTACTGTAGCCGGCGATGGCGGTCGTCGGATCGATTCCACCAATAGCCCCGACCGACAGGCCAGCGACCGGGTTCTTGTGACGCTCGGCCGGATCCTCGATCGACAAGGTCGCCGAGAAGCCGTTTCCGAAGGTGTAGGTGTAGGCCAGGGCCTGCGTCAGGACATCCGAATCGGTGGAGCCGAACCAGGTGTCGTTATCGGCGTAGAAGTCGAAGAACGACTGGATGCGGCCTGCCGTCAGCCCGCCCCATTGCACGAAGGCGGCCGAGATGCCGACGCCGGTCTGCAGCCGGTTGCCGAACGTGTCTTGCCCGGAATAGGCCGAGAAGCCACCGCCGGCGCCCATGCCGCCGCCGAAGCCGAAGGCGTAAGCGCCGCGCGCCGATGAGCCCGAACCGAAATAGTTGTTGCCGGTGCGGCGGTTGAAGTCGACGCGGGTATAG
>JBIOEJ010000021.1:0-56477 GCA_044445965.1 Hyphomicrobiales bacterium | reverse complement strand
GGCCTCTGCGAGACGGTGTGCCCGGTCGCCGCCATCCACGCCGATGACCGGCTTCCAGCGGAGCTCAACTCCTGGATCGCGATCAACCGCGATTTCTTCGGGCCGCAGGTGACCGGCTGGGGACGGCCCGGAGGCGCCGATGAGCGCCACCGGACCGAGCTCGACCATCCGGTGGTCGCCGGGTGGCCGAAGCGGAAGGCAAATGCTGCGGGGTAGAGGCGTGGATGTCAGCGATCTTTCGGGCGTCGTCCAGATCGTCCCGCGCTTTGTCGAGGTAGTCCTTGGCTTCCGGCGTCACAGGTCGAGGCCATCGCGGCGCAGCACCTGCATCATCCCCGTCCGTTCGCGATAGGAACCTGCCAGCAACGGCAGGGCGTTGATGACAGCGCCGGTCTCAAAGAGGATGTCGGTTTCAATCGCGGCGATCGTCCCGGCTTCCTTGCCGAATCCATTGAGGTCTTTGAGGAACACCGCCACGTCGTAATCGGAATCCGGGCGCGCATCGCCGCGTGCGCGGGAGCCGAACAGCACCACGCGCTCGATCCGCTCGCCGTAGACTTCATCGAGCGCGGCGCGGAACCGGCTCAAAACGGGATCGGCGATCGTCGCCATCAGTGCAACATAGCACAGCCAGGCAGAGGGCGTGAGCGCGTGGCCGGCCGTCGCGCTAAGGCGCATGGCCTCAAGCTGAATGAGCTTTGAGGCGGAGCTTTGTGAGCCGCAGGAAGCAGCAGGGAGATTAGTTTTTATCCTAGCACGAAAGCACGAATTCATCTTATCCGCTTTTTTGTCATACCTTTTATTCAGGACGAAACCGAGCATGGCGAGCGTGGCCGCGTTGCTTCGGAGCTTGATGCTTGACAGAACGTTTGTGGCATGAAAAGTGGGAACAAAAGACGCACAGTGCTACGGATATCCTCTACGAAATGGCGTCGGATTCCGATCGCTCCCGGACACTTGGGCCGACACGACGACAGCACACGGCCGCTTGATGATGACTGTGCTAGGCGGGCTTGCCGAGTTCGGGCGCGAGCTAATCCGCGCTCGCATCGGCGAGGTTCGGAAGCGGGCGGAGGCCCGAAGCGTGAAGCTCGGCCGGAAGCCGAAGCTCGCGCCGCATCAGCAACGCGAGACGATCCGCCCGCGAGGAGACGCTTCGCGAGATTACCCGCTCCTACAACGTCGATCACAGCACGAATTCGAGGCTAACTGTATGAGCAATGACGATTCCGAAGCTCGATCTTGGGCCCAGGACTTTCTTTTTGGCGCATCCCTTTATAGCGAGGATGATGTTGAGTCACGCGCCTATGCCCTGCTTGTCGAGCCATTTATTGTTGACGGACACTGCCCTTATTGTCAAAGAAATGAGACGTTTCATCGATCAAGCCGGCAAGCTGATATTATGTCGTATACAGATTTAATCGATGATTATCCAAGCTGGGAATTCGAAATAGCCTGCACACGCGACCGGACGCATAAGATTATTTTCTTTTTTCGCTTCCATAGAAATCGTATTCAAAAAATCGGCCAGTTCCCTTCTCTCGCAGACATTGCGAATGACGAAAGCCGCCTCTATGGGCAAGTCCTTGAACCAGCCGATGCCGCTGACCTTCATAGGGCAATTGGTCTTTCCGCTCACGGTGTCGGTGTGGGGTCCTTCGTCTATCTAAGGCGCGTGTTCGAGAGGCTCATCAGCCGCCGCTTCACAGAGTTCAAGGAAAAGGAAGGGTGGAAGGATAGCGAGTTTGTCGGCAAGCGTATGGACGACAAGATTGAGCTTCTTAAGAGGCACCTGCCTGCGTTTCTCATTCGCAATTCGCGAATTTATGCGATTTTGTCGAAAGGTATACATGAACTCGGCGAAGATGAATGCTTAAATGCATTCGATTTTTTAAAACAATCCCTCTTTTTTGTTCTCGACGAGGACAAACGTAAGAAAGAGGAACTGGAAGGCCGCCGCAGGGTCGAACAAGCTATTGCTTCCTTTTCGGGTGGCGGCGAAGCGCCACAATGAGAAGGGCACGCGCGAACCCCGTGAGCCCGCGTCGCTCGACTTAATGTACCGTGAATAGGACCGGGGAGAATGCGAGACTCGTCACTAGTAGGGTGAAGACGAGGAAAGGTCATGGACCGGTCGAAATTGAAATCGAGTGTCATTGCGCCTCCGTCGAAGATTGACGCGGACTCTGTTGCCACTGTGTTCGCAAGCCTGCGCCGCGGCATAAATGACATTTGCGAGAAGGTCGTGAAGGCTTGGGAGCGGGCAGACCGGGGCTATAATCGCGGAGCGCGTCTGCGGGCCTTGAAGCGGCGCCGTCAATGGAAGGAGGCCGATCGACCCCGGCTTCTGGCTCTTGGCATATGTCCCCGGCGTATTGAGCGACGCATAGGCAAGAAGCGTCTGGGTCGTCCTATCGTGAGTAAATATCAGCCCTTCGCCGAGGCCGTTTTTTCGACAATCAACTTGCTTGTGGCTCTCGTTGATCCAAGAACGTTGCCGGAGGAGCGTGTTTGGGTGCTCAAGCGGACCGCATTGTGGCCATACATTGTCGAGGCGCTTTACAGGGGCGAAAGAGATGACGCGAGGCGGCGGGGGCTAAAATCCCCCGCCGAGTGCGCCGAGAGGGGTGTAGGGAACGTTTTGAGCAAATCGCCCGAGTGGGTCCACAAGGTTTGTGGTGAGGTACGCCGATGCAGAGAAAACGGCACTGCCCTGCCCGATTGCCGCCCGCTCACAATTCCTGAATTTGAGGCTTGGAAGGCGACCGGAAGGTTTCCAGACGGAGATCCTTTTGGGAGCGATCCAAAGGCCGGCCAGCTCTTGCTGACAGGTGCTCGGCATCCTTCATGACGAGATGCGTGTACGAAGCTCTGGAGCGAATGAGCAAATCAGTTCAGGTTTCGAGGTTATCGGCGCAATCCCGCGCCCTGATTCGTGGAGCTTTCAGCCGCCAAAAGCACAAAACCCGCCTTGAACGGCGGGCCGGGCCCCGGCAAGCCGGGGAGGATAGGTGATCTAGCCCGGAGCGGCCTTCATTTCCTGTCCTATGAGGAGGATCGCGGCCAAAACTCGCTGCGCCCGCTCGACCGTCTTAGAGGCCATTGAGGCGCTTGAGGCGGCGGGTATGCTGTCATAGGTGAGCCCCGGATCACGCGCATTCGTGACCGTGTGCCCGACGTGTCCTTTCGGGCACCTTCTCGCGCCCGGAGCGGGAGACGAAAGAGCGCGCCGGAACCGGCAAGGCGCCCTGCGGATTATTCCCCTTGCAGGGGCTCAACCCTTCCGCTATGTCTCAGCTATGTTCGAGACGCCGCTGGCGATGCGTCTTGCCGCTGGTGGTTGCCTCGATGCCGATGCCGTCTCGCTGTAGATTTGCTGCAGTTTACAGCCGACGGACGACGGAGGGACGGAGGCCGGAGGAGCGGGCCGCAAGAGCTGGCTCATCTGGCTGTCCTGCGCTCTCGCAGTCGAATCGCTGTATTTTACAGCGAGAGCGGGTTTGAAAAGTGCATCTCAAATCAAACGGCGCCGATCCGGCGCTGATCGGATTTGCATGGGCTGCCGCGTCCGATGCTGCGGTGCAACATAGTTTGACGGCGATTCTTCGCCGGAACTGTAAATCATCTGTTATTAACAGATGTTGCGGTGCAGCATAACGCGCCCACTTCTTGCGCCAGCGGGAGAAGGGGGCGTGCCGGGCGGTCACGCGATCGCCAGCGCCGGCTCCTGGAATGTGTAGCCGAGCGAATCCGCGACCGCCTTGTAGGTCACATGGCCGGCGCTGACATTGAGGCCGGCGAGTAGATTCGGGTTCTCGCCGAGCGCTTGCTTCCAGCCCTTGTCGGCGAGCGCCAGCACGAAGGGCAGCGTCGCATTGTTGAGCGCGAAGGTCGAGGTGCGGGGCACGCCGCCCGGCATATTGGCGACGCAGTAATGGATCACGCCGTCGACCAAATAGGTCGGCGCGTCATGCGTCGTCGCATGCGAGGTTTCGAAGCAGCCGCCCTGATCGATGGCGACATCGACGACGACGGATCCGGGCTTCATCTCGCGCACCAGCTTGGCGTCGACGAGCTTCGGCGCGGCTGCGCCCGGAATGAGGACGCCGCCGATCACCAGATCGGCGGTGCGGCAATGTTTCTCCACCGCCTCGCGGGTCGAGAACACGGTGTTGAGCGGACGGCCGAACTGCCGCCAGAGATTCTTCAACACGTCGACATTGCGGTCGAGCACCCAGACCTCGGCTCCCATGCCGAGCGCGATATGGGCCGCATGGGTGCCGACCACGCCCCCGCCCAGGATCACGACCTTGGCGGGATCGACGCCGGGCACGCCGCCGAGCAGCACGCCCAGGCCCCCATGCGCCTTTTCCAGGAAATAGGCGCCGGCCTGGATCGACATGCGGCCCGCCACCTCGGACATCGGGGCGAGCAAGGGCAGCCCGCCGGCCGGCGAGGTGACGGTCTCGTAGGCGATGCAGATCGAGCCGCTCTCGACGAGGTCGCGCGTCTGGTCGGGATCGGGGGCGAGATGCAGATAGGTGAACAGGATCTGTCCCGGCCGCATCTGCTTGCGCTCGACCGCCTGCGGCTCCTTCACCTTCACGACCATCTCGGCATGCGCCCAGATCTCCGCGGCCGTCGGCACGATCTTCGCGCCGGAGGCCTCGTAGTGCTCGTCGGTGACCCCGATCCCCTCGCCGACGCCGCGCTCGACGATCACCTGATGCCCGCGATGGATGACCTCGCGTACATTGGCGGGCACGAGCCCGACGCGATATTCGCGGACCTTGATCTCCTTCGGAACGCCGATCAGCATTGTGGAACTCCCTCTGTGCCCCAGCCGGCACGATGCCCCCTGACGCCGACCCTATCCGAGGACAGCTCTCGGACGCGTCCGGCTTCGCATATCCGCCAAGGCAAGCCAAGAGGCCACGGCAGCGGAGGCGGCCAGGTTCAGTAGAGGGGCAGGAGGCGTGCGACCGAAAAGGGGCCGACCGAGACGCGGCCATTGGTCAAGGCGATCGGCAATCGCAATCGCCCGCTGCCTAGCCGCAGCAGGCCCCCGGCCGCTGCCGGCAGACCGAGGCGCGGCAGCAGCGCCTCGCCCCCCTCCAGGGAGGCGTCGATCCGGCCCGTGGCGCGATGCAGCTCGTCGAGCGCCAGATCCCCGGCGAGGCCGGCCTTGAGCGGGCCCTTGATGGCCGTCAGGCGCGTGAGATGCAGGACGCCGCCCGCCAGCCGCCAGCGTTCGAGCAGGGGCGCGGGCTGCTCGCGCGCTTGCGGTTGCAGCGCCGCGACCGCGGAGATCGAGGCCTCGACGGCGATGTCGGCCGGATCGGCGTCCCCCGACAAGGCATCGAGGAGCGGCGAGACGAGGCGCGACAGCGTCGCCGTGACCGCGACGGCGTCGTCCTGGTTCTGCGGGTCGCGCCGCGCTTGCAGCTCCAGGCGATCGGCGCTCGAGCTGATCATGCTCTGCCCCTCGCGCAAGTGCAGGATCGGCGCCTCGACGGTCACCTCCCCCTGGCCGATGCCGCCTATTGGCGGCACCAGGCTCGCGGCGAGCGATCGCCATTCGATTTCGATGCTCGGCTTGCCGGGCACCTCGATCGATAGCGGGCTCTGCGCCTCGATGAGGACATGCCGGGGATCGGAGATCTGGGCGACGCCGCGCAGGCGCGGCAGGGCGATCGTCACGACCCCCTCCGGACGCGTGACCGCGAGCTTTGCCTGGTCGCAGCGCACCAGCATACGGAACGGGAAGCCGGAGATCTCGCGCGAGGCGCAGGAGATCATGCGCCCCGCCTGCGCCTCCCGCGCCATCGCCTCGGCGATCGCGGCCTCGGCCCAGTTGGCGGCGAAATACCACAGGCCCGACCAGACGGCGCCGATGAGCACGACCAGGAAGAGCAGGATCAGCAGCATGCGGCGCAGCCGCGCCGGTCTCCGGCCGGGAGGCGAAGGGGGCGGGGTGCTGCTTGGCATGAGCATTGTTTGCGAGGTTTCGATGCGGTAACGGCGATCACAGGCATGGAGCGCGAGCGCGATGAGCGTCAAGGACGACAATGGCGATTTCTGGGTATTCGGCTACGGCTCGCTGATGTGGCGGCCAGGGTTCCCGCATGCCGAGCGTCACGCGGCGCGGCTTTCGGGCTATCATCGTTCGCTTTGCCTCTACTCGCATGCCTATCGCGGCACGCCCGAGCGGCCCGGCCTGGTGCTCGGCCTCGATCATGGCGGCTCCTGCGTCGGCGTCGGCTTTCGCGTGGCGGCTGTCGACCGCGCCGCGACCTTGGCCTATCTCACTTGGCGCGAGGGGACGGATGTGTATCGCGAGACCTTCGTGACGCTTGCGCTCGTCGACGGCCGCAAGGTGTCGGCGCTGGCTTACGTGGTCGAGCGTTCCCATCCCCATTATGCGGGCCGGCTGTCGTCCCGCGAGCTGCTCGACCATGCGCGGCAGGCCTGCGGCGACAAGGGAAGCTGTCGCGACTATGTGGTCTCGACCCATGCCCATCTCTTGAGCCTCGGCGTGCGCGACGCCCATCTCGCCTGGATCGCCGAGCGGCTCGGCATGCCGGGAGAGGGCGATCACCCTCATGCCCATCACAACATGACGCGCGAGGTCGAGACGGCGATCCATTGATCGGGCGCCGCCTGCGCAACCGGTCGCCGGCGCGGATCCGTGCATCGATTCCAGCGAATGCGGGGTAATCGGCCGGATTTGCCGCAATGGCCTTGTTTGCGCCAATCGGATGGGCATTGTGCGCCTGTCGCCGCAGCGAATCGCGAGAGCATAGAGAACCCCTTCATGCGAGCCATGGCCGATCATGAGAAGGCGAGGCGAAGGGCCGTATCGCCGTTCTGGCCGGTTCTCGCCGCGTCGATCGCCTTCGCGCTCGCTCCGCCTTTGGCGCGGGCGCAAGCGCCGCCCTCGGCGCCGATCGTTTCGGGCGACCCCGCGGCCGCCGCCGAAATCGCGCGGCAGCAGGCGCAGCTCGACGGCATCAAGCCCGAGCTCGACCAGATCGAGCAATCGCTCAACGACCCGAAGCTCGACGATGCGAGCCTCACCTATCTGCGCGACCGGCTCGACCCGGCGGCGCAACAGCTCGCGGCCTTCATCGCCATCATCTCGCCGCGGGTCGACGACCTCAACCAGCGCGTCGCGCAACTCGCCCCGAAGAACGATCCGAAGGCCGCCACGACCCCCGTTCCGGATACGCCGGACATGGCGCGGATGCGCGAGACGGTGACGGCGGCGCGCGACGCGGCCGTCGGGCTCCTCAATACGGCGAACTCCCTGCAGGTCCAGGCAGTGCAACTCGCGACCCGCATCGCCGATCGGCGCCGGGCGAATTTGACCGACAAGATTCTCGAGCATTCGCCGAGCCTCGTCTCGCCGACGCTGTGGGAGGCCGTGGTTTCGGACGCGCCGATGGTCTCGAGCTCGCTCTGGCGGACGGCGGCATCCTGGACGCGCAGCCTGCCCGGGCGGCTGACGGCGCAGAGAATCCTGGAGCTCGCGATCACCGCCTTGTTCGCGCTGTTGATCGCCTTGCCCGGACGGCGCTTCCTATGCGGCTTCATCCGCAAGGCCGAGGCGCGCCGGACGCCGTCCCAGCTCGGCGTGGCGCTCGGCGCAGCCCTCCTTGCCATCGCCGGCGTGGCGTTGCCGCTCATCGCCGCAGCCTCCCTCGCCGGCGTCGTCGAGGAGGTCGATCTCGCGCCGCAGCGGCTGCTGCCGCTGATCCGTGCCGCAATTTACGCACCGGCCTGGGTGCTCGCCACGCGCGCCATCGTGCATGCGATCCTGGCGCCCGGCGCGCCGCGGCTGCGGCTCATCGCGGCGAGCGAGGAAGGCGCCTCGGCCATTCTGCGCTTCTCGAGCATCGCCATCGCCGTGATGGCCGTCGCCTCCATCCTCGAGGCGGCCGTGCAGAGCGTCGCCGCGCCGATCTCGTTCTCGGTCGCCATCAAGGGCATAGCGGGGCTCGCGCTGTCGGCCATGCTGGTCACCATGCTGCGGCGCGCCGCGCAGGCCGACGCCGATGCCGAGGCGGCTTGCCTCGGCCCTTATGTCGATCCCGGCGGCAGGCTCGGCGGCCTGGCGCGCATTCTCGGCTGGATGGCCGCCGCGGCGCTCGCAATCGCCGTGCTCGCGGGCTATATCGCGCTCGCCTGGTTCCTGGCGCGGCAGATGCTCTGGGCCGCGGCCCTGTTCGCCATGACGACCATCGCGCTGGCGGTGATCAGCGCGCTCGCCGCCCAGATGCAGCGGCGCGACACCGCGATCGCGCGCTTCGCGCATCTGCAGATGGGCTTGCCGGAACGCGCCCTCGAGCAAGCCGGCGCGTTGATCGGAGGCGGCCTCAAGGCCGTCACCCTGGCGCTCGCCGTGATCCTGCTGCTCGCGCCCTGGGGGGTGGAATCGGGCAGCCTCGTCGAGGCGCTGCAGGCCGTGATCTTCGGCTTCAGCGTCGGCGGCGTGGCCATCTCGCTCTCCTCGCTCATCGTCGCCGCCGCCCTGTTCGCGGCCGGCGTTTTCGCCACGCGCCTGCTGCAGCGCTGGCTCGAAACCGAGTTCCTGCCGACCACGCAGATGGATGCGGGCCTGCGCAACTCGATCCGCACCGGCGTCGGCTATCTCGGCAGCTTCGCGGCCGCGGCGCTCGCCCTTTCGGCGCTCGGCCTTTCGGTCGACAGGCTCGCCATCGTCGCCGGCGCGCTCTCGGTCGGTATCGGCTTTGGCCTGCAATCGATCGTCAACAATTTCGTCTCCGGCCTCATTCTTCTATGGGAGCGGCCGATCCGGGTCGGAGACTGGGTCGTGGTCGGCAATGAAGAGGGCATCGTGCGGCGCATCAATGTGCGCGCCACCGAGATCGAGACTTTCGATCGCACGGCGGTCATCGTACCGAACTCGACCTTCATCTCGGGCATCGTCAAGAACAAGGTGCTCTCCGACCGTTCGGGCCGCGTGGCGTTGACCGTCACGGTCGCCGTGAGCGAGGACCCTGAGGTCGTGCGCGACCTGCTCCTGTCTTGCGCCAAGGCGCATCCGCTGATCCTCGAGGAGCCGGCTCCGGTTGTGCTGATGAAGAACTTCAGCGCCAACGGTATCGAATTCGAGATGTTCGGCTTCGTCGAGGACGTGAACGCCACGGGCCTGGTCAGCAGCGAGTTGCGCTTCGCTATTCTCGAGCGCCTGCGCGAGGAAGACATCGCCCACCCGGCCGCGGCCGGTACGGCCCTCAACACCCAGCAGCTGGAGGCGGCTTTTGCGTCACTTGCCCGATCGATCGAAGAAGGACGGATGGAGGGCGCACCGACGCGCGGCGCCCCGAAGCGTGCTGCCGGGCGGGGTTAGCATGTGCGCGACGGCGTTTGCACTCGTGGCCTTGCTCACGGGCTGCGTCGAGACGCCCACCGCCGCGACGCCGGTGATGTATCGCTCGCTGGCGGCGGCCGGCGCCAGGGTCGATCAGGCGGAAGCGGCCGATCTCCTCAACGGCCATCGCCGGCTGAAGGGCTTGGCCCCGATGAGCGCCGATCCGGCGCTCGAGCGTATCGCGGCGAGCGCGGCCCGCGAGCTTGCCGATCGCGATCAGCCGGACGCCATCGTCGCCGCCCATGCGCGCTCGGCGCTCGCCGCCGCCCATGTCTCGACCGCGCATGTCGCGCAGAACCTGTCGGGGGGATATTTCACGCTGGCCGACGCGTTTTCCGGCTGGCGTGGGGCGCCTCGCCAGGAGCGGACCATCAGCCTGCCGGCGGCGACCCGCTTCGGTATCGCGAGCGCCTACGCGCCCGGATCGAAATACACCGTCTACTGGGCGCTCGTGGTCGCGGGACCGTAACGCGTCATGGCCGGGCTTGGCCCGGCCATCCACGCCTTGGCGCATGTCTCGATGCGGATCGCTGCAAAATCTCCGCATTCATGAGCTGACCCGCGACATGCCGGTCAATGTCGTGGATGGCCGGGCCCGGCCCGGCCATGGCGAAGACGTCACCACCAACTCTCTCCCGCCTCGCCCGCCGGAAGCCCGAGATGCACCGAGAGGCTCGCCGCGATATCGGCAAGGCTAGCGCGCCGGCCGAGCGGACGCGCCGCGACCCGCTCTCCGAAGCAGAGGATCGGCGTGTGCTCGCGCGTATGGTCCGTGCCGCGGAAGGTCGGGTCGTTGCCGTGATCGGCCGTAACGACGCAGGCATCCGCGGCGCGCAGCAGCGTTGAAACTTCCGGCAACCGCGCATCGAAGGCTTCGAGCGCCGCCGCATAGCCTGGCACATCGCGCTGATGGCCGAATTCGGTGTCGAAGTCGACGAGGTTCACGAAGACGAGCCCGCCCGGCGGCAAGCTGCGGAAGGCGTCGAGCGCCGCCGTCAGCATCGCCATATTGCCGGCGGCCTTGACCTCCCGTCCCGTGGCGCGATGGGCGAAGATGTCGCCGATCTTGCCGACGCTGACGACCGCGCGACCCTCATCCTGCAAGCGGTCGAGCAGAGTGGGCCGGTGCGGCGGGGTCGCGAAATCCTTGCGGTTGGCGGTGCGATTGAAGCCTGTCTGCGGATCGCCGACGAAAGGGCGCGCAATGACCCGCCCGACGCGATAGGGATCGCAGAGGCGTCGCGCGGCCTTGCACAGCTCGTAGAGCCGATCGAGGCCGAAAGCGGTCTCATGGGCGGCGATCTGGAACACGCTGTCGATCGAGGTGTAGCAGATCGGCTTGCCCGTCACGACGCTCTCGGCGCCGAGTTCCTTGACGATCGCGGTTCCGGAGGCATGCCGGTCCCCGAGGATCCCGGGCAGTTTCGCCTCGCGGATCAGAGCCTGCGTCAGCGCCTGGGGAAAGCAGGGGCACTCGTGCGGGAAATAGCCCCAGTCGAAATCCACCGGCACGCCGGCGATCTCCCAATGGCCTGACGGCGTGTCCTTGCCGCGCGAGGTCTCGATGCCGAAGCCGTAGGCGCCGCTTGGTGCTTCGGGGGGAGAAAGACCGGCCGGGATACGCCCGGTCGATGCCTCGCAAGCGAGCCCGAGGCCCAGCTCCACGAGATGAGGCAGGCGCAGCGGCCCGGACCGAAGGTGGGCGCGATCGCCGCGCCCCGCGGCACAGGCCTCCGCGATATGGCCGAGGGTGTCGGCGCCGGCATCGCCATAGGCGGCGGCATCCTCGGCCCCGCCTATCCCGACCGAGTCGAGCACGATCAGCAGGGCGCGCGCCTCAGGCGAAGCGCCCATCTACGTCTCGGCCTCTCGGCCGGCGGCCTTGGCGCGGGCCTCCTTCGCCAGCGCGGCAAGCATGGCGCGCAGCTCTTCCGGCGTATCGAGCGGGCGCGGAAAGGCGAGCCGGCGCCGTTCATCGCCGCAAGCGAGGTCGCAGCCCTCGGGATCGATTCCGACGAGCCGCCACCGGCCCGCCTCCGCGCCGAGGAGGGCTGTCGCGTAGAGCCCGATCGCCTCGGCATGATCGGCGTTCATATGCGCCAGCGCCTCTTCCTCGGCCGCGATCAGCGCCTGCGCCCGAGAGACATCGGTCAACAATTCCCGGCCCGGCAGTTTCGCGGCGCGGGCGAAGCCCCCATTGAGATGCCCTTCGACCGGATCGAGCCGCCAGAAGGAAAAATCGCCGAAGTCGGCGTAGAGCTCGGCTTTCGGATGATGTTTCAGGAAACGCTGGCGCGCCCTTACGCCGTCGGCGCTTGCCCGATCGAGGCGCAGCGCCATCGCGTTCAGCGTCAGGCGCGGATGCGCTAGCGGATCGCCGCGCCCGATGCGGGCCAGCAGCAGCGAGCAGCGGCCATCAACCTCGAGATGGCGCGTGTGGGCGGCGAGCCGCGACAGCAGCAGCAGCGGGCGGCCGTCGACGTCGGTCGCGACGGTGGTGAGCGTCGAGAACGGCGCTCCATCCGCGTCGAGTGTGGCAAGGGCGCCGGCCGCGGTGGCGCGCAACAGCGACTTCGCCAATGATCCGGCATCGAATTCGGGCGCGGCCCGCGGCTCGCCCCCAGCCTCGACTTGTCCGGTGGTCCTGGTTGCCATAGGCTCCCTTCTAGGCGTGCCGACGCCATGCGCCAAGAAGGTTCACCCTCAACTTCGCCCTTGGAAGGTTCGCCCTCAGCCACATGGCCATGCCGACGAGCTCCGACGCCCTTTGCGACCAACCGACGGCGCGCGCGCCGATCATGGGCGCCTCGGCAAGGATCGCCAGGCACATCGGTCGTTTCGGGCGCGCCTTGGCCGATATCGTCTACCCTCCGACCTGCCTCGTATGCCATTCGGCGACGGCGGAACCCCGCGCGCTCTGCGCGGCATGCTGGGGCCGGCTGGGCTTGATCGAACGCCCCTATTGCGAGCGCCTGGGGACGCCCTTCAGCGTCGACGTGGGGACGGCGCTCCTGTCGCCGGCCGCCATCGCCGATCCGCCGGTCTATGAGCGGGCGCGCGCCGTTGCGCGCTATGACGACGTGGCGCGAGCCCTGGCGCATCGGTTGAAATATGGCGACCGCCTCGACCTCGCCTCGACGCTCGGAGGCTGGATGGCGCGTGCCGGCGCCGAGCTTCTGCGCGATGCCGATCTCATCGTGCCGGTGCCGCTGCACAGGCGCCGGCTATGGGCGCGGCGCTTCAACCAGGCAGCCTTGCTTGCAGAGGTGATTTCGCGCAGCGCCGGTAAGCGTGTCGATCCCTTCGCCCTGGCGCGACGCCGGCATACGAGGCCGCAAGTCGGGCTCTCCCGCGCCGAGCGTCAGACCAATCTCTCCGGAGCCTTCGTGGTGCCCGACGAGGCCAAGCCGCGGCTCGCCGGCTTGCGCGTCCTCCTCGTCGATGACGTGCTCACCACCGGCTCGACCGCCAATGTCGCCTCGCGCGCGTTGCTGCGCGGCGGCGCCAAGGCTGTCGATGTTCTTGTTTTTGCAAGGGTTGTGCACGACGGATTTGCGACTACATGAGGGCGCGACATAGCGCAATTCAAGACATTGGCCATGCAGAAGGTGACGATCTACACGAAGGCTCGGTGCTCCTATTCGCAGCATGCGAAGGCGCTTCTCGCGCGCAAGGGCATCGACTTCACCGAGATCGATATCGACAGGGAGCCGCAATATCGCGCCGAAATGCTCGAGCGGTCGGGCGGAAGGCGCACCGTGCCGCAAGTCTTCGTGGGCGCGACGCATGTCGGGGGCTGCGACGATCTCCATGCGCTGGAAGCGCAGGGCGGGCTCGATCCGCTGCTCGCGGGCTGAGAGGTCTGAAACAGTGATCGCCTATACGCTCGCCTGCGACGCAGGCCATGAATTCGAGAGCTGGTTCTCGTCGGGCTCAGCCTTCGACGAGCAGGCCAGGCGTGGCCTTGTCGCTTGCCCGGTCTGCGGCTCGACCAAGGTCGGCAAGGCGATCATGGCGCCCTCGGTGGCGCGCAAGGATAAGGGCGCGAGCCCGAGCGCCGGCGAGGCGCCCGCACCCGTAGCGCAGCCGCAGCCGGAGCCGAAGGTGGCGGTGTTCAGCGAGCGCGAGCGGCAGTTGCGCGATATGATTCGCGCTCTACGCAAGCATGTGTCCGAGAATGCCGATTATGTCGGGCGCCGCTTCCCCGAGGAAGCGCGGCAGATGCATAGTGGCGAGATCGAGCATCGTTCCATCTGGGGCGAGGCCTCGGCCGACGAGGCGAAGGCGCTGGCCGAAGAGGGCGTCGAGGTGCATCCGCTGCCGGTGCTGCCGGACGATCGCAATTGAAGGGGCGCTCTCAGCGGACCTGGCGATCGCGGTAGCCAATTGCGATCAGCCAAGCGATAATCCCGCTCCATGACCAGCACCGATCCTCAATCCGTTCTCTCCGTGCGCGACCTCTCGGTCGCCTTTCGAGTCGATGGCGTCTGGCGGCCGGCGGTCGACGCCTTGTCGTTCGATGTCGGGCCGCGCCAGACGGTCGCGATCGTCGGCGAATCGGGTTCCGGCAAGAGCGTCACCGCCTTGTCCATCATGCGCCTGCTTCCGGCGGCCAACAGCCGGGTCGAAGGCGCGATCCGCCTCGACCGCCGCAACATCCTCGAGCTTCCCGAAGAGCAGATGCGCGATGTGCGCGGCGACACCGTGTCGATGATCTTCCAGGAGCCGATGACGAGCCTCAATCCCGTGCTCACCATCGGCTTCCAGATCGCCGAGGCGCTGATCCATCACCGCGGCCTCGGTCGGGCCGCCGCCGAAGCCGAGACGCTCCGCATTCTCGAGCGGGTACGCGTACCCGCGGCGCGCGAGCGTCTGCACGAATATCCGCATCGTTTCTCGGGGGGCATGCGCCAGCGCGTCATGATCGCCATGGCGCTCGCCTGTAAGCCCAAGCTCCTGATCGCCGACGAGCCGACGACCGCGCTCGACGTCACCGTGCAAGCTCAGATCCTGGAGCTGATCAAGCTGCTGCAGGATGAGGAGGGCATGTCCGTCGTCTTCATCACCCACGACATGGGCGTGGTCGCCGAGATCGCCGATCGCGTCGTGGTGATGTGGCAGGGCAAGAAGGTCGAGGAAGGGGAGGCGGCGCGCGTGCTCGAGCACCCCGAGCATCCCTATACGCAGACCCTGCTTGCCGCCGTGCCGCGGCTCGGCTCGATGAAGGGCGAGGCGCGGCCGAAGCCCTTTCCGGAGCCGGAGGCGGATGCTCAGGAAGCCGGGCGCGCCCATCCCCTCTCCGCTTTCGCGGCGGCTGGAGAAGAGGAGTGGCGAAATAGCCCGGCTACGCTGCGTCCCATCCTCGAAGTCGCCAATCTGGTCACTCGTTTCCCTGTGCGCTCGGGGGTGTTCGGCAGGATTTCGGGACGCGTGCATGCGGTCGAGAACGTGTCGTTCTCGCTGCGCGCGGGCGAGACGCTGGCGCTCGTCGGCGAATCGGGATGCGGCAAATCGACGACGGGGCGCTCGATCCTGCGGCTGATCGAGCCGAATGCGGGTCGCGTGCTGTTCGAGGGGCAGGATGTGCGCGGCCTCGATCCACGAGGGCTGCGCAAGATGCGTCAGCGCATGCAGATGATCTTCCAGGACCCGTTCGCCAGCCTCAATCCCAGGAAGAGCGTCGGTGCCGCGATCGCCGAACCCATCTTCGTGCATGGTCTCGCCACTAAGAGCGAGGCGCGCGAGCGCGTGGCCGAGCTGATGCGCAAGGTCGGCCTTACGCCCGACATGGCGGGCCGCTTCCCGCATGAATTCTCGGGCGGCCAGCGCCAGCGCCTCGCCATCGCGCGTGCGCTCGGGCTCGCGCCGAAGCTGATCGTCGCGGACGAGGCGGTCTCCGCCCTCGACGTCTCGGTGAAGGCGCGCGTGATCAATCTGATGATGCGCCTGCAATCCGAGATGGGTTTGGCCTTCCTGTTCATCTCGCATGATATCGCGGTCGTCGAGCGCGTCAGCCACCGCATCGCCGTGATGTTCCTGGGCGAGATCGTCGAGATCGGCCCGCGCGCCGCGATCATCGAGAATCCGCACCACCCCTATACCAAGAAGCTGATCGCGGCCGTGCCCTCGCCCGATCCGGCGCGACGCCACATCAGGCGCGGCATGTCGAACGAGGAGGTTCCAAGCCCGATGAAGCCGGCCGACTATGTCCCCGTGCCGCGCCTCTATCGCGAGGTCTCGCCGGGGCACGTGGTACAGGAATACGCGGCCTGATGCCGACCGCCGCGAATGCCGAATCCTCCTCTTCGGCGCCGGATCCGCTCGTCAGGCTCGCGACCGCAACCTCGAGCGTCGCCGTCTCGCGGCTCGGAGCCGAGTTGCGGAGCTGGAGCGTCGATGGGCGCTCTTTGCTCTGGTCGGGCGATCCGGCCTGGTGGCCGAAGCGAAGCCCGGTCCTGTTTCCCGTCGTCGGCTGGACCCGTAACGGCGAGATGCGCATCAAGGGGCGGCGCCATCCGCTCGCTCTGCACGGCTTTGCTGCGACGCAAGCCTTCGAGCTCGTATCGTGCACGCCCGACGGCGCGAGCCTTCGCCTGCGCGATACGGCCGCGACGCGTGCGCTTTATCCTTTCGCTTTCGAGCTCGCGATCGATTACCGCCTCACCGAGACGAGCCTTGCGGCGGCCTTCACCGTGCACAACCCGGGGCCAGAGCCCATGCCCTACGCGCTCGGGCTGCATCCAGGCTTCGCCTGGCCCTTGGCCGACGGACGAGGCCAGGATCACCGCATCGTGTTCGCGGGCGACGTGTCGCCGGATGTGCCGGTCATCGCGCCCGGCGGGCTGATCTCGCCGCGCCGCCGCAGATTGCCGCTCGATGGGCGGGTCCTGAAGCTCGCACCCGAGCTGTTCGCCAACGACGCGCTCTGTTTCATCGATGCAGCGAGCCCGAACCTCGCCTATGAGAATGCAGGCGGGCAGGCGATCGCGATATCGGTCGAGGATTTCCCGCATGTGGCGCTGTGGACGAAACCCGGCGCGCCCTTCCTGTGCGTCGAGTGCTGGACCGGCTACAGCGATCCCGAACGCTTCGAGGGCGATATCTTCGACAAGCCCTCGATGCGCATTCTCGAGCCCGGCGCGAGCGCGCCGCACAAGGTGACCTATGCTTTTCGGTCATATGGCTTTCGGTCCCTTGGCGTCGAGACGGCGAACAGCTTATCTTCCGAGCGGTGAGTGTGTTTGGAGTCGAGTGAATGGCCGAGGCGTCACGCTTCAAGGGCCGCGGCGCGGTGGTCACGGGCGGCGCCTCGGGCATCGGCCTCGGCGTGGCGCGACGCTTCCTGGCCGAGGGTGCGCGCCTGTCGCTATGGGACCGCGATGCGGTGCGGCTCGAGGAGACGGTGACCAAGCTCGGCGGCGCGGTGCAGCCGGTCACGCTCGATCTCGCCGATCCGGCCGCCGTCGAGCGCGCCACGCGCGAGGCCGCGACCCATCTCGGCGGCATCGATATCCTGGTCGCCAGCGCGGGCATCACCGGGCCGAATACGACGCTCGCCGACTATCCGGTCGAGGAATGGAAGCGCGTCTTCGACGTCAACGTGCACGGGTTGTTCTATTGCAACAAGGCGGTGATCCCGCATATGCGCGCCAAGGATTACGGGCGCATCGTCAACATCGCCTCGGTCGCCGGCAAGGAGGGCAACCCCAACGCCTCGGCCTACAGCGCCAGCAAGGCCGCCGTCATCGGGCTGACGAAGTCGCTGGGCAAGGAGCTCGCGCAAACCGGCATCCGGGTGAATTGCGTGACGCCGGCCGCGGTCAAGACCCCCATCTTCGACCAGATGAAGCAGGAACACATCGACTTCATGCTCTCCAAGATCCCGATGCGCCGCTTCGGCCTGGTGGAAGAGATGGCCGCGATGATCGCCTGGCTCGCGAGCGAGGAATGCTCCTTCTCGACCGGGGCCGTCTTCGACCTTTCGGGCGGCAGGGCGACCTATTGAGCGCCGTCGCCGAAATGCGTGGGCATTTCCCGGCGTTGGTATAACGTGGGAAAGCGATGACGAACCACGTCCCACATGCGCCGGCGCGCGCCATCGTCGATCTGAACGAGCGCTCGCGCGAGATCTTCCGGCAGATCGTCGAGGCTTATCTCGCGACCGGGGAGCCCATGGGGTCGCGCAACCTGTCGCGGCTGATCCCGATGACCTTGTCGCCTGCGAGCGTGCGCAATGTCATGGCCGACCTCGAATCGACCGGCCTCATCTATTCGCCGCATGCCAGCGCCGGCCGGCTGCCGACCGAGCTCGGCATGCGCTTCTTCGTTGATGCCCTCCTGGAGATCGGCGATCTGTCGAGCGAGGACAGGGCGCGCATCGACGCCGAGGTCAGGGCGAGGTCCGAGGATCGCAGTCTCGACGCCGTGTTGCGTGACGCAACCTCGCTCCTTTCGGGCTTGTCGCGCGGCGCCGGCGTGGTGGTGACGACCAAGAACAACTCAAGACTCAAGCATGTGGAGTTCGTGCAGCTCGAGCCGCGGCGCGCTCTCGTCGTGCTGGTCTCCGACGACGGCTCGGTCGAGAACCGGGTCGTGGCGCTGCCGCCAGGCCTGCCGGCCTCGGCGCTCACCGAGGCGACGAATTTCCTGAACGCCCGCATTCTCGGCAAGACGCTGGCGGAATTGCGCGCCGATCTGCAGTCCTCGCGCGCCGCGGTCGAGCGCGAGATCGATGCGTTGACCGCGGGCCTGATCGAGGCCGGGCTCGCGAGCTGGACCGGCGGTTCCGAGAGCCGCCAGTTGATCGTGCGCGGCCAGGCGAATCTCCTCGAGGACCTGAAGGCGACGGAGGATCTCGAGCGCGTGCGGCTGCTGCTCGCCGATCTCGAGACGCAGCGCGAGGTCGTCGAGCTGTTGGCCCGCGCCGAGGAGGGCGAGGGGGTGCGCATCTTCATCGGCTCGGAGAACAAGCTGTTCTCTCTCTCCGGCTCGACCATGATCGCCGCGCCCTTCAAGATCGGCCATGAGAAGATCGTCGGCGTCCTGGGCGTGATCGGCCCGACACGGCTGAACTACGCCCGCATCATCCCTATGGTCGACTATACGGCGAAGGTGATCTCGACGCTCATCGACGCCGACCGGCGATGAGCCTGTTCCGGAAATGTGCAAGCCGGTCTTCGGGCAAGAACATGCGCAAGCGAGGAAATCTGGAAACGCGCCGGCCCATTGGCGGGGCTCACATTCGTGTCATGATCCTCATCGATGAGAGACGCCGCGCCCCTCTCGCGCAATAATGGAGATGTGGGGCGCAGCGGAGGATCTCATGGGCATTTCGTACCCTTTCCCGGCTCGCGCCGTCGTCGCTTCGGGCGCCATGGCGTTTTTCCTCATGCCGGCGGCCTTCGCTCAAGAAGCGCAGCCGGCGCCGGCGCCCGCACCGGCCGCCGCGCCCGCGGCGCCGGGCGGCCAAAGGCCGGAGGCGCGGAGTCAGGCGGGGCGGCCCGCCCAGCCGGCCGCGCCGCAGGCCTCGGAGCTGCACCGCCTGCCGCCCGATTCCACGACGAAGCAGACGCTCGTCCTGCCTGATCGCACGCTCGCTTTCACAGCGACCGCCGGTTCGATCAGGCTATATGACGGCAAGGGGGAGGCCGAGGCCGATATCGCCTATATCGCCTACCAGCTCGATGGGGCGGAGGCGCGTTCAAGGCCAGTGACCTTCGCCTTCAACGGCGGCCCGGGCTCGGCATCGGCCTGGCTGCAGCTCGGCAATGCCGGGCCCTGGCGCTTGCCCATGGGCAACGAGGCGGCGTTCCCTTCGGCGCCGCCGGCGCTGATCGCCAATGCCGAGACCTGGCTCGATTTCACCGATCTCGTCTTCATCGACCCCGCCGGCACCGGCTATAGCCGTTTCGTCGCGACGGGCGACGATGTCCGCAAGCGCTTCTTCTCGGTCAACGGCGATATTTCCGCGACGGCCGTGATCATCAGGCGCTGGCTCGAGCAGGCCAACCGCATGACCTCGCCGAAATACATCCTGGGCGAGAGCTATGGCGGCATCAGGGGGCCCCGCACCGTCTGGGACCTGCAGAAAGATCAGGGCGTCGGTGTCAATGGCCTGATCCTGGTCTCGCCGGTGCTCGATTTCCGCGAGTTCCAGGGTTCGAGCCTCCTGCAATACGCGGCGAGGCTGCCGACCATGGCGGCCGTGTCGCGCGAGGCCAAGGGCCCGGTGAGCCGCGCCGACATGCAAGATGTCGAAAGCTACGCGGCTACCGACTATCTGCTCGATCTCATGAAGGGCAAGGGCGATCCGGCAACGCTCGATCGTTTGAGCGACAAGGTCGCTTCGCTCATCGGGCTCGACCGCGGCTTCGTGCGGCGTCTGGCGGCGCAGGTTCCGGCGGACGCGTTCCGGCGCGAGCTCGACCAGAGCCAGGGCAAGGTGACCAGCGCCTATGACGCCACGGTCACGGGCTATGATCCCTTCCCATACGCCTATTTCAGCCGCTTCGAGGACCCGCTCACCGATGCCCTGAACGCGCCGGTGACGAGCGCCATGATCGACCTCTACGAGCACCGGCTCAACTGGAAGCCGGACGGGCATTACGAGCTGCTATCGAATACGGTCAACCGCGCCTGGGATTGGGGCCGCGGCCTCAATCCGCCCGAATCGCTGACGCGACTGCGCCAGGCGCTGGCGCTCGATCCGAAGCTGAAAGTGATCGTCGCGCACGGCCTTTTCGACCTCGTCACCCCCTATTTCGGCTCGAAGATGGCGCTCGATCAGCTTCCCGTCTACGGCGCGGCGGATCGGGTGCGGCTCGTCGTCTATCCGGGCGGCCACATGTTCTACACCCGCGACGCCTCGCGGGCGGCGCTGCGTGGCGAGGCGAAGGCGATGATGGGGGGCAATTGATGGGCAACAACACTTGGCCTGTCCCGCACTCGAACTGCCTCGCCTCGGTGGCCCGGGCGTAGAGGGTCTTCTCTTGGACGAACCAATCTTGGACGAGCCAATTGTCTTCGGTGCGGCCTATAGCGTCTATGTGCGCGCCGTTACGGCTGGCGCTGGCCGAGAAATGCGTGCCCTATCGTCTCGTCGAAGTCGATATCTTCGCGGTTGATGGTCCCCCTGCGGAGCATCTGCGCCGTCACCCTTTCGGGCGCATTCCGGCCTTCGAACATGGTGGCTTTCGTCTCTACGAGAGCGGTGCGATCAGCCGCTACGTGGACGAGGCGTTTCCAGGTCCGGTATTGCAGCCGGCCGAGCCGAGGCGCAGAGCGCGGGTCAATCAAATCATCAGCATTCTGGACAACTACGCCTACCGCCCGCTTGTCCGTGAGATCTTCGTCGAGCGCGTGCGGGCGCCTGCCAATGGACGCCAGCCCGATGAGGAGCAAATCGCCTCCGCCCTGCCGAAAGCCGAGCTGTGTCTGCGAGCGCTGCAAGATCTCATGGATGATGGCCCCTGGCTCGCAGGGATCTCACTGACGCTCGCAGACCTGCACGCTGCGCCGATGTTTGCCTATTTTCGCCTCGCGAAGGAAGGCAGCGACCTTCTGGCGCGTCATCTCGGGCTGCAACGGTGGTGGAACAGGATCGCCGAGCGCGAGAGCCTGGCGGCGACCCGATCGACCATCGAGTAATTCGGCTTCTTGCGCGGTTCCTACTCCGCCGGCGAGGGCAAGGGAGCGTGCCGCGGCTCGTGGGCTTCGGCTTCGCGCATGCGCTTCTCCTCGGCGCCCGCGATCCATTGCTCGATCTTGTCGAGATACACATAGACCACCGGGGTGATGTAAAGCGTCAGCAACTGCGAGACCGCCAGCCCGCCGACCACCGCGATGCCGAGCGGCTGGCGCAGCTCCGAACCGGCGCCCCCGCCGACCGCGATGGGCAAGACGCCGCACAAGGCCGCGAAGGTCGTCATCATGATGGGGCGGAAGCGCAGCATGCAGGCTTCCTGGATCGCCTCCACCGCCGGGAGGCCGCGCCGGCGTCGCGTAATCGCTACGTCGATCATCATGATGGCGTTCTTCTTGACGATGCCGATCAGCATCAGCACGCCGATGATGGCGATGACGGAGAGGTCCAGGCCGAACAGCTGCAGCGAGAGCACCGCGCCGAGGCCGGCCGAAGGCAAGCCCGACAGGATGGTGATCGGGTGGATGAAGCTTTCATAGAGAATGCCGAGCACCATGTAGATCACGATCACGGCCGCCGCGAGCAGGAGCCCTTGGCCGGCGAGCGCCTCCTGGAAGAGCTGCGCCGAGCCGGTGAAGACCGTCGACACGGTCGCCGGGATGGTGACATTGCGCTCCGAAGCCCGGATCGCGGTGATCGCCTGGCCGAGCGCCACGCCCTCGGCGAGGTTGAAGGAGAAGGTCACCGCCGGCAGCTGGCTCTGCCGGTTCACCGCCAACGGGCCGACGGTCGGCTTGATGGTGGCGACGGCGCTCAACGGCACGTTCTGGCCGCTCGCCGAGGTGACATAGATTCGCGACAAGGCACCGGGATCCGCCTGGAAGTCCGCATCGGCCTGGATGATCACCTGATAATCGTTCGACGGGGTGTAGATCGTCGAGATCTGGCGTGTGCCGAAGGCGTTGTAGAGCGCGTTGCGGATCTGATCGGCGGTCACGCCGAGGATGCCGGCACGGTCGCGGTCGATCTGGATGGTGCGCTGCGGATTACGCAGCTGCAGGTCGATGCCGACATCACGCAGGATGGGGATTTTCTTGAGCTGGTCGAGCAGAGGCTCGGCCAGATTGAAGAGTTCCTTCAGGTCGGGGCCCATCAAGGTGTATTGATATTGCGCTTTCGAGGGCCGCCCCCCGGTCAGGTTCAAATTCTGGATCGGCTGTGGGATGAAGGTGATGCCCGGCACCGCGGCGGTCGATCGGCGCAGGCGGGCCATAATCTTGGGGATCGGGTCACGCTGGTCGCGCGGCTTCAGCGAGATGAAGAAGAACCCCGTATTGATCGAACCGAAGCCGATGACCGAGCTGAAGTAGTCGACCGCCGGATCCTTGCCGATGATGTCCGCCAGAGCCTGCTGGCGCGCCGCCATCGCCTCGAAGGAGGTGTCGGCGGCGGCCTCGGTGGCGCCGCGGATGAGGCCCGTATCCTCGAGCGGAAAGAAGCCCTTCGGCACGTCCATATAGAGCTTCACGCTGATGGCTAGCGTCGCGAAGGTCACGAGCAGCATGATGAAGCGCGCCTTGAGAGCGAGACGGAGCGTGACGCGATACGCACCTTGCATGGCGCCGAACGCGGCATCGATCACGCGCTCGAACAGGCTCGCCTCGGCGCCATGCCGCTCCGGCTTCAAGACGCGCGCGCAGACCATCGGCGTCAGGGTCAGCGAGACGAGGCCGGAGACCAGGATCGCCACCGAGATCGTGCCGGCGAATTCACGGAACACGCGACCCACGATGCCGCCCATGAGGAAGACTGGAATGAACACCGCGACGAGCGACATGGTGATCGACAGGATCGTGAAGCCGATTTCGCGCGAGCCTTTCAGTGCCGCAGCGAAAGGCTTCTCGCCTTCCTCGATGTGGCGCACGATGTTCTCGAGCATGACGATAGCGTCGTCGACCACGAATCCGACGCTCAGCGTCAAGGCGAGCAGCGAGATGTTGTCGATCGAGTAGCCGAGCGCATACATCGCCGCGAAGGTGCCCACGAGCGATATGGGCAGGGCGAGCGCCGGGATCAGCGTCGCCGAGAGCCGCTTCAGGAACAGGAAGATCACGATGATGACGAGGATGATGGCGATGCCGAGCGACTTCTCGACATCGTGCACCGCGTCACGGATCGGGATCGAGCGGTCGAGCAGAGGTTTCAGCTTCACCGACGGTGGGAGCTGAGCCTGGTAGGCGGCCAGATGTTCCTTGATGGAATCCACGACATCGATGGTGTTGGCGTCCGACTGCCGAAAGACCGCCACCTGAATGGCACGGGTTTTGCCGAACCAAGCCGCGTTCTGGTCGTTTTCGATGCCGTCGACGGCGACCGCCACGTCCTTCAGTCGGATCGGTTGACCGTTGCGCGTCGCGATGATGATGTTCGAATAGTCGGCGGCGTGCAGCAACTGGCCGTCGGTCTCGAGGGTGATGCGCTGCTTGTCGCCGCGCATCTCGCCGACCGGCGTATTGGAGTTTGCGGCTGCGACTGCGTTCTTCACGTCGTCGAGCGTCAATCCACGGGCCGCGACCGCGTCGGGATTGACATGGATGCGCACCGCGAAGCGCTGTATGCCGAAGATCTGCACCTGCGCCACGCCGGGCAGTTGCGAGATCTGCTGTTGCAGAATGGTCTCGGCGTAGTCGTTGATCGTGGTCATCGGCAGCGTCGGCGAGGTCAACGACATGAACATCACCGGAAAATCGGCGGGGTTCACCTTGCGGAAGGAGGGCGGCTCCGGAAGCTGCGGCGGTAATTTGCGCAGCGATGTGGAGATCGCCGATTGCACATCGAGGGCGGCGCCGTCGATGTTGCGGTCGAGCGAGAACTGCATGACGATCTGAGTGGCGCCGATCGTCGAGGCCGATGTCATCGAGCTGATGCCCGAGATGGTGGCGAATTGGCGCTCGAGAGGCGCCGCTACCGAGGAGGCCATCGTTTCGGCGCTCGCGCCCGGCAGGGTCGCATAGACCGAGATCGTCGGGAAATCGACGTTCGGCAGGGCCGATACGGGGAGCTGGCGGAAGGCGAAAGTTCCGAAGATGACGAAGGAAAGCATGATCAGCGCCGTCATGACCGGACGACGGATGCAGGTTTCCGAGAGGTTCATGACGGTCTCCCGGGCCGGCGCTTATCGGGCTGCGCGACGACGGGCGTGCCGTCGCCGAGACGCAACTGTCCGTCGGTGACGACGGTCTCTCCCCCCGAGAGACCCGACGAGATGATCGCGGTTGCCCCCTCGAAGCGATCGACGGTGACTTTCCTGATCTTGGCGAGCCCGTGCTCGACCACGAAGACGATATTGCCGTCCTGCGAGCTCTGCACCGCGTCGCGGGCGATGATCACCGCATTCTCGTCCCGACCGAGGGTCACGCTGACATTGCACAACAAGCCGGGCCAGAGCCCCTCATTGGTATTGTCGAAGGCCGCTCTCACGCCGATATTGCCAGAGGTCGAATCGGCGGAGTTGTCGACCGCGACCACCCTGCCGGTCGAGGTCAGGGCGCTGCCCTGCACGACTGCCGTCACCTTGGCGCCGCCGCGGCCGGACGCGCTCTGGAGGCTCGCGAACAGCCCTTGCGGCAGGGAGAAATTCACATAGATCGGCTTGATCTGATTGACGGTGACGAGCGTGCCGCTCGTATCGCCGGTGCGGATGGCGGCGCCTTCGCGTTGGATGCCGATGCCGACGCGGCCGGTCACCGGCGATGTGATCGCGTAGTAGCTGCGCTGCACGCGCAGATTGTCGAGCGCCGCCTGGTCGCCTGCCAAGGTGGCCTTGGCGAGCGCTTCGGCGGTTTGGGCATTCTGCAGATTGACGAGCGAGCCCGCATTGGTCTTGGCGAGGGTGTCGTTGCGGGCGACATCACGCTCCGCCTGCGCGAGCTGCGCCTGGTCCTTGGCGACGATCGCCTCGGCCTGGCGGATCTGCGCATCGATCTGGCGCGCATCGAGCTCGTAGAGCACGTCGCCCTTGCTGACCGCCTGACCGTCCTGGAACAACACCTTGGCGATCTGTCCGTCGACGCGCGTGCGCACCGTGATCGAGGCGATCGACTCCACGCGGCCCACCGCGTCGGCGGTGATCGGGGCCGGACGTTTCTCGCTGATGCTCGTGAGCACCGGCACGCTTGCGGGGGCGGCGGAGGGCGCCTCGGCTGCGGGCGCCAGACTTGCCACCTGCGGGGGGCTGGATCGGAGGGCCTGGGCCAGTGACGCAAAGCGCCCGCTAAACCCCTCCGTCAGCAGCAGCACGAATGCGCCCACGACCACCACGGCCGACAGCAAACTCGAAAGCACCGCCAATGCCCGCCGACGCCTCCTAGCGGGCGGAGCCGAGACCGGCGCCATATCGGGTGCCGGCGGCACCGCCGCAACGACGGTGTGATCCATCCCGGCGTTCATCGCTTCGACCACCTCCTCCGTCCTGGAGAGGGAGGATTCACTCGCTTCGTCGTTTCGCATTGGCACCCAGCGCCTTCGCACCCGCGATCGCGCCATTAGCACGCCGCCACGCGATTGTCTCATTAACTCAAGGCAATATCGACGTCGCAGGCAATTTCGGGGCCAAGCACGGTGTTTCGAGCGCGAGCCGGCACGCCCCGATCACCCGGTAAGCTTAATGCCGCCGGGGCCGGCGCCAAGGAGCAATAAATGAAACCGCTCGCCAAGTCGAATCTGCGGCCGGATATAAGTCAGGCGAAATGCCCAGCGGGGCGGCATGGACTCGGCCCGTTAACGGGACGCTACGGCGTGGCGCGGCGCCATGGCGCGCCCTGGACATCTTTCAAAGATTCTTACTGCGTCAGCGCGCCGCTCAAGGCCGTTTGCATTGCGGCGTCCGGCTTGCCGAGCCAGCGTGTCTTGCCGGCCTCGACGAGCTTGGCGTAGGCCTGTGCGCCGTCGGGCGCGAACATCACGTAGAGCATGCCGTTGGCGCAGTCGTGGAATTTGCACAGCGTCGCCAGCAAATAGGCACGATAACCCACCGGAACCATATGGGCGGGCGTCGAGTCCCCGACTCCGGTGACGATGAAGTCCTTGACCCAGCTGGGGACGTCGCGCTCCTTCGCCAGCATCTTGGTCCAAGCGCCGCGATAGGGTTCCGTCTTGACGAGATCGGCGAGGTAGGCGCCCGCCCTTGCCCATCCGGAAGTCGTGTAGCCACCCGCGACCAGCGCGGATAGGGCGAGGCCCGCGAGAACCGATCTTGCAAGACGTGTCATGATCTTCCCTTACCCTCTCGTGAGACCTGAAATCAGGTCGGGGGCGAAATCGCATTCGTGACGCTTCCGCCTTCTGTCACCGGCCGCGAGAAACCGCAACCGCGGGCAGGCGGTGGCACGGAGTCGATCGCCGTCTCGTGGATGCATCTCGCCTGTTCGTCCGTTGCATATCGGCAATGGACAGACGCACCGATTTCAGCTACAGCGCGCACCGAAATTCCGTCCTCGCCAATTTGCCCTTATCTTGGCGATGACCGCGCTTCGCCGGGCGCAAGGTCGGGTCGCGCAAGTCTCCAGCTGTCAAGTCTCCAGCTGTCAAGGTCTCTGGCTGCCAAGGTTCAGGCTCAACCCGTTTCGACAAGGATAAGACGTGCAGGTTCTCGTTCGCGACAACAATGTGGATCAGGCTCTTCGGGCGCTCAAGAAGAAATTGCAGCGAGAGGGCGTATTCCGCGAGATGAAGCTGCGCGACCATTACGAGAAGCCGTCGGAGAAGCGGGCGCGCGAGAAGGCCGAGGCGGTGCGCCGGGCCCGCAAGGTGGCGCGCAAGCGCGCCCAACGCGACGGCCTCCTGCCGGTCAAGGCGAAGCCGGTTCGCTAGGGCGTGATCCCAAAGCAGTCGCGAGACTCTTTTGGGATCATGCGCGAGAGCAAGAATAGGACGCAGCCCCGGCTCGATCGAAAGCGATGTTGCTCCAAGGGCTGGCTCGCCGGCCGCGGGTCGCAGGGCGAAGAGGGCGGCGAAACCGATCGCCCCATTCCGCGTAAAGTCGATGTTCGAGCCGCCGCGAGGGCGGCGATGTTTTTATTGTGAGGCGATTGCGCCAGAAGCGATGCTGTTCGACGGTTCACGGCGAGATAGGGGCCTGGCGCTCGCGGCGGCCCTTGGTGTCATCGGCCTCACGCTCGCGCTTTCGGCTTGCGATACGGTCGCTACGATGCGCGACCCCGGCGTCGCGGTGGTGGAGAGCGGGGATCCCGCCGCCACCTCCGCCAACATCGCCTCGCTCAGCGCCGTCATTTTCCGCAATCCGAACGATGCGCAGGCCTACAACACGCGCGGCGCCGCCTATGCCAAGTCGGGGCGCTTCAGCGAGGCGATCGCCGACTTCACCAAGGCGATCCAGTTGCAGCCCGATTTCGCCGCCGCGATGACCAACCGGGCGCTCGCCTATCGGCAGACCAATCGCAACGATGCGGCGCTGGTCGATTTCAACCGCGCCATCGCCGCCAATCCGAGCTACGGCCCTGCTTATCTCGGGCGCGGCAATCTCGAGCGCGCCCAGGGCGCCTTCGACGAGGCGCTCGCCGATCTCGACCAAGCCATCCGCTTCGCTCCTGAATCGGCCGAGGCGCTGCACGCGCGCGGCCTGATTCGGCAGCGGCAAGGCAATCACCAGGCGGCGATCTCGGATTTCGGGGCGGCGATCGACCGCAACCCCTTCGCGGCTCCTCCCTATCAGGCGCGCGGCCAGAGCTATCTGGCGCTCGGGCAATATCAGGCGGCGGTCGACGATTTCAATGCCGCGCTCAACGTCGACAACAAGAACGCCGATGCCTGGGCCGGCCGCGGCATCGCCTTCGAGAAGCTCGGGCGCAAGACCGAGGCGATGGAGTCCTACCAGCAGGCGCAAGCCGCCGATAACAGCAACGCCGCGGCGCGCGCCGGCCTCGCGCGGCTGCAGGCCGGCAAGGTGCTGTGAGGAGGGCCGGCCTCGTCGGCGGGTCGCCTCAATAGGTCTTGTAGGACAGGAATTTCCCCGACATCGCGATCTTGACCCGGTCGCCCTTCGGGTCGGGCTGGCGCTCGAGCGTCATGTCGAAATCGATGGCCGACATGATGCCGTCCCCGAATTCCTCCTCGATCAGCTCCTTCCAGGTCGTGCCGTAGACCATGACGAGCTCGTAGAAGCAGTAGATGAGCGGGTCGGTCGGCGGCATCGAGGGGATCGAGCCGCGATAGGGCACCTCGGTCAGCAGCCTGGCTTCGCCCTCGGTGAGGCCGAGCACCGTCTTGGCCTTTTCGGCCTGCGCCTCCGAGAGCCGCATCTGTCCGAGCAGCGCCGCCGTGACCAGCACCGGCGAGGCGCCGCCAATCTCGGCCGCGATCTTCCGCCAGCTCAATTGCCGCTCGCGCTTGATGTCGCGGATCTTCTCGGCGAGTGCTGCGCGTTTCATGACCCTGCTCCTGCGGTTGACGATCGGACTCGACTTCGCCCGCAGGATTCGTGCCAGCCCGCCGGCACTCGGCCTTCACCCGTCCGTCTCCCCCTTGCGATACAGCGCCCCGTGCCCCAGCCGGTCCATGCAGATCTCGGCGGTCCAGGGCAGCATCAGCGAACCGCAGCGGCTGTCGCGGTAATGGCGTTCGAGGGGAAGCGATTTCAGCATGGACTGGCCGCCGCAGGTGCGGATGGCCAGGCGGCAGACCTCGTTGCAATGCTCCATCACGGTGTATTGGCAGGCGAGCGCCCTGGCCCGCTCCTCCTCCGAAGGGTCGAGCTTCGCCTCCGCGATGGCGCGCAGCCAGATGGCCCAGGCGAGCTCGAGTTTAACCAGCATCTCGGCGACGGCGATCTGCTTCGTCGGATACATGCGCCGCTTCACGGGCATGCCCGGCACCTCGCCGCGTAGATAGCGGAGCGTGAACTCATAGGCCGCCTGCATCAGGCCGAGATAGGTGCCGGTGAGCGTCATGAACATATGCGGCCAGCGGGTCGCCGCCTGGATGTAGATGCCGCGCGGCATGAGCTGCGCTTCGTCGGGCACGAACACATCCTTCAGGAGGAGCGTGCGCGAGACGGTGCCGCGCATGCCGAGCGGATCCCAGTCGCCGACGATCGAGAGGCCCTCGGCGGTTGCCGGCACGGCGACGAACATGGTGTCGCGGCGAGAGGCAGCGGCCTGCGCCTTGGCCTCGGTGCAGAGTACGCCGTAATAGTCGGCTGCGCCCGAGAGCGAGGCGAAGATTTTCCGGCCGTTGAGCATGAAGCCGCCCTCGCGGCGTACCGCCGTGGTGCCGAAGGGCGAGACGCCAGCCGCGGCGCTCGAGGCCTCTGAGAAGGGCTGCGCATAAAGGGCGCCGGCCACCATGCGGGCATAATGGACGGCGCGGCGCGCCTCGTGCCCGGCGCGTTCCTCTTGCGTCAGATCGAGCGCGTCGACGAGGTCCGCCGTCCACAGCGAATTCGCCACATGCATGTTGAAGGTATTGGCCGTGGTGCCGCACCAGAAGCCGATGCGCTGCGAGACCAGCATATAGGTGCGGTAATCGGCGCCGAGGCCCCCATGCCGCTTCGGCACGCAGAGCTTGAGGAAGCCTGATCGGCGCAGGTCCCGGTAATTCTCGGAGGGGAAAGAGGCTTCCTCGTCATGACGGAAGGCCCGCTCGGCCCAAGCTGGCCCCATCTCGTCGATCTCGGCGAGGAGGCGCAATGCCTCTTCGCCGAGGCCGAGCGCGCGGCCCGCCGCGGCGCCTGACGGTACGGAGGCGGCGGGACCATCGTTCATGCGAGCTCGCCTTGCAGCTTGCCGTCGATCACCACGGGCCTGCCGTCGAGCGCCACGGTGCAATTGCGCAAGGGGATGTCGAAATGCCCTTGCCCGAAGCGGCCGGCCACCTCGTTCGCTCCCGTCGAGAACAGGAAATTGCCCGCGAAGGCGCGAAGCTCCGTGCCGTTGATGTCGCGCTTGTCGTACATCGCCATCGCGTCCCAGCGGGCGCGCTTGTTCATGCCCCATCCCGCATGGCTCACCGCATAGGCGTCGCGCTCGCCCCAGGCCGCGAGATGGTCGCGCATCAGCTCGGCGTCGAGGTTTTGCCCGTCGATGCGGGCGATGTAGTCGCGTTCCAGGGTGAGACGGACTTCCGCCTCGATATAGCGCTTGAAGGTGAGGTTGGCGTCGCCCGGCGCCAGCACCAGCCTGCCCTCGACCGAGCCGGCCTTCGGGAAGGCGAGGCACAGGCCGCCCGGCCAATGCGCGATGGTGCCCGGACGGTCGGTCCAGCCCCAGACGCCGCCGATGCGGGCGCCCTCGAGCGCGATGACGAGGTCGGTGCCCGCCCGCGAGGTGACGCGCATCTCGCGCGCCTGCTTCAGCAGGCGCATGCCGAGCTTGACCTTGGGCATGAGCGCCGGCTCGGGCGCCAGGCGCTCCAGCACCTCGGGATGCTCGTTTGAGATCATCATGACGCGGGCGCCGCTGCCGAGGATCTCGGGCAGCTCCGGCGCATGCAACAGGCCCTCGACGGTGAGGTCGACGAGCAGGCCAGGGCCCGACAGCGCCTTCACCACGGGCTCGATGCGCTGCAATGCCTGCGAAGCGCCGGTGGAGCGCACCGGCACCGGCGCCGTCTGCCTCGGCGTCGGCACCACGATATGGAAGGGTCTAGCGCCGATGCGCGAGAGGGCAAGCTCGGCGAGCTGCACATTGAGCGGGCGCGACTGCGTCTCGGAGAGGATGCGCGCCGGCTCGCCCGCCTTCGTGCCGCAGAGCCGGAACAGCTCGGCGAAGCTCTCGATCCATTTAGCTTCGACGCGGTCGGTCAGCATGCCCGTCCTTTGGCTTTCGCCGAAGGCTATCGGGGCGGCCGGCGGCTGTCCACGGGCCTTCGGACGATGGCGACGACCGCAACGGGGCTGATCAGCTATCCTCTCTATCGCTCCCGCGAAATTGCGTCGGCGCGGCGCCGAAGCGACCGCCACGCTCGAATACAGCGTCTCGCTCGGCGGGCGCGACCAGAGCCTCGGCGGCCGTCTCGGCCTCAAGGTCGCTTGGTGAGGCGGGCCGCGCCCTCAAGGTCCTTCTCATGCCGAGCGATTCGACGGGCGGCTATTTCTCGCCAGGCCTCCGAATGCGGACTCCGCCATAGTGCCGCATACAGCGATAGATCTGGGCTTGCCTCCATTCCGCCGTCCCTGGCGGGCATGTGCCGGTCGGACAAATCTTCGCTCTGACCCTGACCCGGCAAATATTCTGCCAGCCACGCCGGTCATACGAGTCCCGCTGGTCCGGCCAAGCGGGCGAGCTCGATAGCAGAAGCGTGAACGAAACCAAGGCGAGCATCCATTTGGACATGGGCAGCCTCCCTCTCGGTCGCCGGGCGCCATGCTGGGGCCTCTCGCGGCCAATTGCCAGCTTGGCACCGCGTCGAGCAGACGACAACTCCGTATCCTCCGTCGAGGCGACTTGACCGATATGCCAAGGCGCCCGCATCTTTTCCTTCAAAGAGGGATGGCCCGGTTGCGCGGGGCAGGGGCTTCGGCTCTTGCCGGACGCCGCCGGGGCCATGAGGGAGCGGAAAGATGAAGCTGTTCATCGCCACATTGGCCACCGAAACCAACACTTTCTCGCCGATACCGACCGGCCGCGCAGGCTTTCGCAATCGCGAGTTCTTTCGTAATGACGGGAGCCGCAAGCCTCCCATATTGGGCAACATCCCGCTCATCGAGTGGCGCCGGCTCGGCGAGGCCGATGGGCATGAGGTCGCGGAGAGCATCTGCACCTTCGCGCAGCCCGCCGGGATCACGCTGCGCCATGTCTATGAGGAATTGCGCGACACGCTGCTCGCCGATCTTCGCGCGGCGATGCCAGTCGACGTCGTGCTGCTGTTCATGCACGGCGCGATGGTCGCTGACGGCTATGACGACTGCGAAGGCGATACGCTCGCCCATGTGCGGCAGATCGTGGGCGCCGAAGCGAAGATCGGCATCGAGCTCGACCTGCACTGCCACCTCACCGAGGAGATGCGCAAACGGGCCGACGTCATCATCACCTACAAGGAATACCCGCATATCGACGTGGCGGAACGGACGCGCGAGCTCTACGCGCTCTCGCTCGCGGCCGCGCAGGGCAAAGTGAGCCCCGCCATCGCCTATCATGATTGCCGCATGGTCAATATGTGGCGCACGCCCATGGAGCCGATGAAGTCCTTCGTGGCGCGCATGCAGTCGCTGGAAGGCAAGGACGGCATCCTGTCCGTCTCCTTCGGCCATGGTTTCCCCTGGGGTGATGTCGAGGAGGTCGGCGCCAAGGTCGTGGTGATCGCCGACGGCGACCAGCGCAAGGCGGAGGCGCTGGCGATGGAGCTCGGACGGGAAATCTGGGCGATGCGGGAGCGAACGGTGGCGCCCCATGACGAGATCGACGCGGCGATCGATGCCGCCCTCGGTGCCGGCACGGGGCACGGCCCGACGGTGCTCGCCGACGTCGCCGACAATGCCGGCGGCGGCGCGCCCTCCGACAACACCGCGATTCTGCGGCGGCTCGTCGATCGCGCCGTCAAAGGCGCCGTGATCGGTTGTTTCTGGGATCCGATCGCGGTGCAATTCTGCCAGGAGGCGGGCCAGGGTGCGAGCTTCGCTCTGCGCATCGGCGGCAAATGCGGCGTCGCCTCGGGCGATCCGGTCGATCTGCGCATCACCGTGCGCGCGGTCAGCGAGGACCACACGCAAGCCGGATTGAGCGGGGGGCGCTCGAGCTTCGGGCCGAGCGCCTGGGTGCATGCGGACGGGATCGACATCGTGCTCGTCAGCGTCAGGCAGCAGACCTTCTCGCCCGACGCCTTCACCGGGCTCGGCCTGACGCTCGCCGACAAGCGCATCGTGGTGGTGAAGTCGACGCAGCATTTCTACGCGGGCTTTGCGCCCTTGGCGGGCGCGATCCGCTACGTCGCGGCGCCCGGCGCCATCCCGCCGAGCTTCGACACCATCCCGTTCACCAAGCGCACGCGCCCCTTCTGGCCGCGCGTTGCCGATCCATTCGAACGCGTCAACGAGGCCTGAGGAGCGTTCCGTGCCGGAAGCACGCCGCGCGGCGATAGCGACGGGGGCGGCTTGATGGTTGCGCGCCGGGCGGCCGTCGCCTAACGGAGGTTTTCCCGCTCTCCGAGGCGGCGGCGAATCCGATCGAAGGACGGCCCGTGCTCAGGAACGATATCGCCATCACGCCCGAGCTCGTCGCCGAGCACGGGCTGAAGCCCGACGAATATCAGCGCTTGCTGGCGTTGCTCGGCCGGGAGCCGAGCTTTACCGAGCTCGGCATCGTCTCGGCGATGTGGAACGAGCACTGCTCCTACAAATCCTCGCGCATGCATCTGCGCGGCTTGCCGACCACTGGCGCTTGCGTGATCCAAGGGCCGGGCGAGAATGCCGGTGTCATCGATATCGGCGACGGGCAGGCCGTGGTCTTCAAGATGGAGAGCCACAACCACCCCTCCTTCATCGAGCCTTATCAGGGCGCCGCAACCGGGGTCGGCGGCATATTGCGCGACGTGTTCACCATGGGCGCGCGCCCGATCGCGGCCTTGAACGCGCTGCGCTTCGGCTCTCCGGATCACCCCAAGACGCGCCATCTCGTGGCCGGCGTCGTCGCCGGAATCGGCGGCTACGGCAACTCCTTCGGAGTGCCTACGGTCGGTGGGCAGATGGGATTCGATCCGTCCTATAACGGCAATATCCTGGTCAACGCCATGGCGGTCGGCCTGGCACGGACGGACGAGATCTTCTACGCGGCCGCTTCGGGCCTCGGCAACCCGATCGTCTATCTCGGCTCGAAGACCGGGCGCGACGGCATCCATGGCGCCACCATGGCGTCGAATGTCTTCGGCGCCGATGCGCAGGAGAAGCGCCCGACCGTCCAGGTTGGCGATCCCTTCGCCGAGAAGCTTCTGCTCGAGGCCTGCCTCGAGATCATGGCCAAAGGCTGCGTCATCGCCATCCAGGACATGGGGGCGGCTGGCCTCACCTGCTCGGCCGTCGAGATGGGAGCCAAGGGCGATCTCGGCGTCGAGCTCGATCTCGACGCCGTGCCCTGCCGGGAAGCAGGCATGACCGCCTATGAGATGATGCTGTCGGAGAGCCAGGAACGCATGCTGATGGTCCTGCGTCCCGGCAAGGAAGAGGAGGCCAAGGCCGTCTTCCGCAAATGGGGGCTCGATTTTGCGGTGATCGGCCGCACTACCGATACGCGCCGCTTCGTCGTGAAGCATGGCGGCGAAGTCATGGCCGACATGCCGATCAAGGAGCTCGGCGACGAGGCGCCGCTCTATGACCGTCCCTGGGTCAAGCCGGCCGAGCCGGCCGTGGTCGAAGCCACGGATGTCGAGCCGCCTTGCGCCAATATGGAGGCGCTCGCAAGGCTTCTCGGCTCGCCGGATCTCTGCTCCAAGCGCTGGGTGTGGGAGCAATACGACCATCTGATCCAGGGCAATACCGTGCTGCCGCCCGGCGGAGACGCCGCGATCGTGCGCATCGAGGATGGGCCGAAGGGGCTGGCGCTCACTTGCGACGTCACGCCCCGCTATGTCGCCGCCGACGCCCATGAGGGCGGCAAGCAGGCGGTGGCCGAGGCCTGGCGCAACCTCACTTGCGTCGGGGCGCGGCCGCTGGCGCTGACCGACAACCTCAATTTCGGCAATCCCGAGCGGCCGGAGGTGATGGGCCAGCTGGTCGAGGCGATCCGGGGCATCGGCGAAGCCTGCCGGGCATTGGAATTCCCGGTCGTTTCCGGCAATGTCTCGCTCTACAACGAGACCGAGGGCCGCTCGATCCAGCCGACGCCGACGATCGGCGGCGTGGGGCTCGTCGACGACGTCACGCGGCATGCGACCATCGCCTTCAAGCGCCAAGGAGATGTCGTCCTCTTGATCGGCGAGACGCTCGGATGGCTGGGGCAATCCGCCTATCTACGCGATATTTGCGGCCGGGCGGAGGGCGCCCCGCCACCCGTCGATCTCGCGGTCGAGCGGCGGAACGGTGATTTCGTGCGGGGCTTGATCGGAGACGGCCGCGCGACAGCGGTGCATGACCTCTCCGATGGCGGCTTCCTGGTGGCGCTCGCCGAGATGGCGCTCGCCGGAGGGCTGGGCGCGACGATGACGCGGCTGCCATCCGACGTAGCGCCGCCCCATGCCGCGCTGTTCGGCGAGGATCAGGGGCGCTATCTCCTCACCGTCGACCCGGCCGAGCTCGAGGAGGTGTCGAACCGCGCCCTCGCGGACGGCGTCGTCCTGACCATCCTGGGCGAGGTCGGCGGCAGCGATCTCGCCATCCCCAACGAGCCGCCCCTGCCGGTCGCCGCTTTGCGCGTTGCCCATGAGAGCTGGCTGCCGAATTATATGGCGGGACCTGAAGCGACCTTCCTTTAGGGCGTGTTGACATACATCGCGTGAGCCGGCATTTGAGACGAAATGGCCAGCTGGCAGGAGAAAATCGATGCCGATACTCCGGTATCGGCGAGGTTTGCGACGCACCAGATGGCCGTTTCGTCCAAACCCCGAAGGGGCGCGGCCGTCTTGGCCTGCAAGTTCGTCGTCGATCTCGCCAATATCGACATATTGGCTGCGATCGCCTGCTTGCCGGACCAAAACGACCAGCGTCCCGGCCACGGGCTGTATGTCAACACGCCCTAGGGCGACCGCTCAGTTGAAGGGCGCGGCACTGGCTGTCCACCTCTCCCCTTGCGGTCCCCTTGCGGGAGAGGTGAAGCGCAGCGCGGCTGCTCTACGATCGGCGCGGAACGTGCTATCAGCCGGTCCCGCACCTATCGAAACAGGATGATCTGAATGCCCATGCAGCCAGCCGAGATCGAGGCCCTCATCAAGGAAGCGCTGCCTGACGCCGTAGTCGAGATCAAGGATCTCGCCGGCGACGGCGATCACTACGCCGCGACCGTGAGATCGGCCGCCTTCAAGGGCAAGACGCGGGTGCAGCAGCATCAACTCGTGTATAACGCGTTGCAAGGCCGCATGGGCGGGGCGCTGCATGCGCTTGCGTTGACGACGACGCCGCACGATATTTGAGTGAAGTGCCTATGAGCTTCCGCAACCAAATCGGGCTTTGACCCCGACGCGAAGGTAGAGACAATGAGCGACGCCCTCACCCTGATCGACAGCGAAGTGAAGTCGAATGATGTCGTGCTCTTCATGAAGGGCACGCCGCAATTCCCGATGTGCGGCTTTTCCGGCCAGGTGGTGCAAATCCTCGACTATGTCGGCGTGCCCTTCAAGGGCGTCAACGTGCTCGAGAATGACGAGCTGCGCCAGAGCATCAAGAGCTATTCCAACTGGCCGACCATCCCGCAGCTCTACGTCAAGGGCGAATTCGTCGGTGGCTGCGATATCGTGCGCGAGATGTTCCAGTCGGGCGAGCTGCAGTCGCATCTCGCCGAGAAGGGCATCGCGGTCAAGCAGCCGGCGGGCACTTGATCTGAGACGGTCCTGAGCTTTCGCTGCGTGGCGGCGCCGGTCGGCGCGCCCGGGAATGCCGGACTGATCCGCGTCGGCGAGATTGGCGGCGCCCATGGCGTGGGCGGCGAGCTGCGCCTGCGCTCCTTCGCGGCGACGCCGTCGGATATCGCGGCCTATTCGCCGCTGCTCGCGGCCGATGGGCGTCCTCTTGTGGTCAGCGCGCTGCGGCCGATCGGTGGTGCTCCCGACATGTTCATCGCCCGCATCGCGGGCGTCGCGAGCCGCGAGGCGGCGCAGGCTTTGGCCGGAACGGCACTCTATGTGCCGCGCGAGCGCATCGCGGCGGGCCTCGGCGAGCAGGAATATCTGCATGCCGACCTCATCGGCTGCCGGGTCGAGACCGAGGGCGGAAGGGCGATCGGCGAGGTCGTCGCCGTCCAGAATTTCGGCGCCGGCGATCTCATCGAGATCGCGCTTGACGGGCCGCATCGGACCGAGCTCGTGCCCTTCGCCGAACGCTTCGTCCCGGTCGTCGATCTCGCCGGCCGCAGGATCGTGATCGCTGACGCGTCATGGCCGTCCGCGGACTTGTTCGGAGGATCAGCCCGGGCATGAGGGGGGGATTTCGCCCGAAAAGAGCAGAGAAAGGCCAGATACAGGCGCCCGACGCGGCATTGTCCTTGACGTAGCGGAAAGCGGCCGCAAAGGTGTCGGCACGGAACACGAGCTCGAGGGAGGATCCGTTGAAGAGAATTCTGTTGGCCGCGGTCGCGGTCCAGCTCCTGGCGACCGGCTTGGCGACGGGTTCGGCGGCGGCGCAGGACCTCAAGATCGCCTTGATTTCCTCGAAGACCGGGCCGTTCGAAGCCTACGCCAAGCAGACCGAGGCCGGCTTCAATCTCGGCCTCGAATTCGTCACCGGCGGCACGATGACGGTGAACGGCAAGAAGCTCGTCGTGATCTCGAAGGACGATCAGGGCAAGCCCGATCTCGCCAAGACCTTGCTCGAACAGGCCTATGCCGACGACAATGTCGACCTCGCGGTCGGCACCTCGTCGTCGGGCGCGGCGCTCGCCATGCTTCCCGTGGCGCAGGATCAGGGCAAGGTCCTGATCGTCGAGCCGGCCGTCGCCGATCAGATCACCGGTGACAAATGGAACCGCTTCATCTTCCGCACGGCGCGCAATTCGACGCAGGATGCGCTCGCTGCTGCCGTGGCGCTGGGCTCGGGCGAGGTCTCGGTCGCGACCTTGGCGCAAGACTACGCCTTCGGCCGTGACGGCGTCGCAGCCGTCAAGGACGCGATCACGGCGACCGGGAGCAAGGCCAAGGTGGTGTTCGAGGAATATGCGCCGCAGAACGCGACCGACTTCACGGCCTCGGCGCAACGCATCTTCGACGCCTTGAAGGACAAACCCGGCCGCAAGATCATCTACATCATCTGGGCGGGCGCGAGCCCCTTCACCAAGATCATGGGGTTGCAGCCGGAACGCTTCGGCATCGAGGTCGCGCCGGGCGGCAATATCCTGCCGGTGATGAAGACCTATCAGCCCTATCCGGGCATCGAGGGCGCGGTCTACTACTACTACGGCTTTCCCAAGAACCCCATGAACGACTGGCTGGTCGCCGAGCACAAGAAGCGCTTCGGCACGCCGCCGGACTTCTTCACCGCCGGCGGCATGGCCGCGGCCTCCGCCGCCGTCACGGCGATCAAGAAAGCCGGCTCCACCGATCCCGAGAAGCTGATCGCCGCCATGGAAGGCATGGAATTCGACACGCCCAAGGGCAAGATGATCTTCCGCAAGGAGGACCATCAGGCGCTGCAGGCGATGTATGATTTCAAAGTCAAGCCGAAAGGCGCCGACGAGAACGATCTGCTCGAGCTCGTGCGCGAGATCCCGATCGCCGAGATGCCATTGCCGATCCGCAACAAGCGCTAAGGCGTCATTCACGGGAGCTGGCGTCGCGCGGAGACCGGCTCCAGCGGGCCGCCGATATGTCGTCGAGCATCGCGCCGACGTGCTTTGAGCGCGACCTCGCCAATTTACGCGTTGGCGAGGGGGCATTCCGCCGAAAAGCGGAATTGCCGTTGCGACTGCTGCGCTCCCCTCAGGCCTGCCTCGGCGCCAATGTCGCCAGCGGGGGCGCATGCGCTGATTGGCGCTGATCGAAACGCTGACGAGATGCGGGGCTGACTGCCTAGTTTCCGTGCAGCGGTTGCCCACATGGCAGCCATGTTGTCGTTAACCATAACTCGTATGTTCTGACAAAGAATTACCACTTTGCCTTGCCATTATGGTTTATCGCACTACTAATATCTTATGAACTTGACGCGTGGATGATGTCATGGTGGGGCCACAGTCGAACTTCGTCGATCGGATTCTTGCGATGTTGGGTCGGGTCGAGTACCGCTTGGCGACGACGACGGAGCAGCGCGACGCGATCTTTCGCATGCGATACGATTGCTACTTGCGCGAAGGCGCCATCGACCCGAACGAAACGCTTCGCTACACGGACCAGTACGACAATGCGCCGAATGCGTTGTTGCTGGGCGTATTCGTCGACGGGATTCTGTCGAGCTCGATACGGCTCCACGTGGTCACGCCGACCTGTTCCATCTTGCCCGACAAGGGTACCTTCCCGGACATCATCGAGCCGATGATCGTTGCCGGCCTCAAGATAATCGATTCGTCTCGCTTCGTCGTCGGTCACGAGGCGAGCAAAGCGCATCCGGGGCTGGCGTACCTGACCGTGCGGGCCGGATGGATGGGCGGCGAGCATTTTTCCGTGGACCGCATTCTCACCGCGACGCGCTCGGAGCATAATCCTTTCTACAGGCGTATCTTCGGTTTCGACGTGATGACCGAGGCTCGCGACTATGCCACTCTGAAGAAGCCGGTCTGCCTCCTCTCGCTGGACTATCGCGCCAAGCGTGAACGCGTCCATCGAAGCTATCCCTTCTTCATGTCGACGGCGGCCGAGCGTAACGCGATCTTCGATGCCGGCGTGCGAGTCCCGCAACGCGACGAGATGAAACGGTGGGAGTACGTCGCCGACGCTCACCACCCCGATATCGGCAAGTTGGCCGAACCTCCCGCTGTCGCGGGCAAGGGGCGGGTCGCTGCGAGCGCCTACAGGTAGCCGGTAAGGCGGCGTTTCCCCGATCGCGCCAGCGGGGTCCTGACGGAGCGAGCAACACTCGGCTCACCGCCGTGACGCTGGTGTTTCTGGCGGACCGATGGCCGATAGGGTCTCGACGCCTCGTCAGGATGCCGAAGCCGCCTCGAGCCTTTTGTGATAGCGCTCGCGCAGCTCGCGCTTCATCACCTTGCCGATGCCGCTGCGCGGCAACCGGTCGAGGATCTCGACGGCAAAGAGGCGCTGCATCTTGCCGAGCCGCGCATTGGTGAACTCCTTGAGCTCGGTGACCGTGACGTCGTGGCCGGCCTTCAAGGCGACGAAGGCGAGAGGCGTCTCGCCCCACTGCTCGGAAGCGACGCCGACCACCGCCGCCTCGGCGACCGCCTGGTGCTGCGCGAGCACGGCTTCGAGGTCGCTCGGATAGACATTGAAGCCGCCCGAGATGATCACATCCTTCTTGCGGTCCATCAGCACCAGGAAGCCGTCCTCGTCGAAGCGCGCGATATCGCCGGTGCGGATGAAGCGCGCGCCCGTCGCATCGCGCCATTCGGCTTCGGCGCTCTTCTCCGGCTGGTTGTGGTAGCCGGTCATCATCGCCGGCGAACGCCCGACGATCTCGCCCCGCTCGCCAGGGGGAACTTCCCGGCCCTCTTCGTCGATCAGGCGGATATCGTTCTCGGGCGGGGGCCGCCCGACCGTGTGGAGCTTGTGCGGCCATTCATGCGCGAACAAGAGGGTCGAGCCGCCGCCCTCCGTCATGCCCCAGACCTCGGCCAGCCCTCCAGGCCAGCGCTTCAGAACCTGCGCCTTCAAATCCGCCGCGAAGGGCGCGCTCGTGCAGGATTTCATCTTGAAGCTCGACAGGTCATAGCTGTCGAAATCCGCAACCGCCATGATGCGCCGATATTGCACCGGCACCAGCATGGCATGGGTGGCGCGGTGGCGCTCCGCCAGCCGAAGGAACTCGCTCGCCTCGAACTTCTCCATCAGCACGAGCGTGCCGCCATGGGCGAGCGCCGGGAAGAAGGCGACGAGCGTGGTGTTCGAATAGAGCGGCGTGGATATGAGCGCCACGGCCTCCCTGCCGTAGAGGAAGGTCCGGGCTCGCCGCAATTGCGCCCAGCGCATCCGATGCGGCTGGACGATGCCCTTGGGGGCGCCCGTCGTGCCGGACGAATAGATGATATTGAACGGCGCATCGGGCAGGATGGTCACGGCCGCGGGCCTCGCCCGCGGCGGAGCGAGCCAGGAGGCGAGGGGCTCCCCCGCAGCCGATCGGTCGAGCGCGACGCGGCGCACCTCGCCGGCCTGCTCCACGCCCTTCAATGTCCCTGCCGTGGCGAGATCGAGGAACAGGAGCTTCGCCCCGCAATCCGCGATCATCGCGGCAAGGCTCGCCGGGCTCGATGACGGCGCGAGCGGAGAGACCGCGACGCCGGCCCGCAGCGCCCCGAGGAAGACGCACGCATATTCGATCGAGGTCGCGGCCGAGATCGCGATCGCCTCGCCGGGGCGGATCCCGTCGCGCTGCAGCGCGGCCGCCACCTGGTCCATCATCCGGTCGAGTTCGGCATAGCTCCAGCGGCTGTCGCCCTGGATGAAGGCAATGTGCCCGGGGCGCTCGAGCGCGTGCAGATGGACGAGCCGGGCGAGGTCGCCGAAATCCTGCTCCAGCATGGCCTCGATGGCCGTCATGCTCTCATCCTCCTCCCGGTCGCTCGACCTTCGCGCCGCGCTTCCGCGCGAAATCCGCGAGGCGTCGCGCCGCCTCGGGCCCCGATTGGGCGAGCGCCGCCATCATGCTCTCGACGAAGAGGCCGTCATCCTCGCTCATATCCTGGATGCGGGGCAGGGCCTGCAACACGCCGAGCACCGTGAGCCGAGGCATCGTCGCGACCTTGCCGGCGAGCTCGGCGGCCTTCGCCTTGGCCTCGCCGCGCGGCACGAGATATTGCGCGAGGCCCAACCGCTCCGCCGCCGGCGCGTCGAGCACTCGGCCCGTGAGCATCATATCCGCCATGCGCGAGGCCCCGATCAGGCGCGCCACATGCACCGAGGCGCCGCCGCCGACATAGATGCCGCGCGAGCCCTCGGGCAGCGCGAAGAAGGCCGTTTCGTCGGCGACCCGCAGATGGCACGAAGCCGCGAGCTCGAGCCCGCCGCCGACGGTCGCGCCGTGCAGCGCCGCGATCGCCGGGATGCGGCCATGCCGGATGACGCGAAAGGCGCGATGCCAGGAGCGCGAATGGTGGAAGACCTCCTCGGGCGAGCGCGACCTGTGCTCGACGAGATCGAGGCCGGCGCAAAAGCACGGCCCGTTGCCGTAAAGCACGATGGCGCGCGCTTCCCCATGGGCGCGCTCGACCGCGCCGTCGATCGCCTCGATCAAGGCGTCGTTGATGGCGTTGCGCTTCTCGGGGCGGTCGAGCCCGATATGGGCTACCTCGCCGTGCAGCTCATAGTTTAGAAGCTCAGCCGTCATCTCGTCCCTCTGCTGCCTTGCCATAGCGCAAATGCCGGTATTGCATACGAACCATGTTCCCTTCGACGCTCGCGACGCTCAGGTCACACAAGCGTGTATGGACATGAGGCTCCCAACTCCTATAGCCGCCGACAGGCAGCCGCGGAAACCGCCGTCGAGCATCTCGGCCTGTTTGACGGAGGACATCTGATGGGATCGCTCGACGCAACGCTGGAAGCCTGGGCGCCGCGCGTGCTCAGTGTCTTGCGCATCGTTGCTGCGTTGCTCTTCCTGCAGTCCGGGCTGGTCAAGCTCTTCAACTTTCCGGTCGCGCCGAGCTTTGAGATGACGCCGCTCTACTACGCCGCCGGAACGATAGAGCTCATCGGCAGCCCGCTGCTCCTCGTCGGGTTGTTCACCAGACCCGTGGCCTTCCTGCTCTCGGGGGAGATGGCGTTTGCCTATTTCAAGGACCACGCGCCGTACTCGTTCTACCCCTTTGTGAACGATGGCAGCCTCGCCATCCTCTTCTGCTTCGTGTTCTTCCATCTGGTCTTCGCCGGGGGTGGGCCTTGGAGCATCGATCGCCTCTGGCGCAAGATGGACTAGCGACGAGCTGCCGCATTACCCCGGGAACGGGTCTGGATTACCAGTCCGGCACAAAGCCACGGAGGGGGCAGTCGGAGGAGGAACTCCCAAGCAATCTCAAACGTAGTTCACTTCGACGGAGACATGTTGATGACTTCGACTACCACGACTTGGAATGCCTGGATGCCGCGTGTGCTCAGCATCCTGCGCATCGTTGCCGCATTGTTGTTCATGGCGCATGGACTCCAGAAATTCTTCGGCTTTCCCGCTCCGTTCCCCGTCCCTCTGACGCCGCTCCTCGACATCCAGGGCGTAATCGAAACCGCGGGCGGTGCCATGCTGCTCGTCGGCCTGTTTACGCGCCCAGTGGCCTTTATCCTCTCGGGCAACATGGCCGTGGCTTACTTCATGAGCCATGCACCCCGATCCTTCTTCCCCGTGGCGAACGGGGGCGACGCGGCTATCCTTTATTGCTTCATCTTCTTCTTCCTCATCTTCGCCGGCGGCGGCTCGTGGAGCATCGATGCCGCGCGAGCCAAGACGGCCTGACCTCGAGGAGGCTCCGGGCAACGATGTCACAAAAGCGTGAATGGACAAGACGCGCGTGATCCCTGTAGCCGCCGATAGGCGGCTACAGGGAAAAGGCCGCCTCGAGTGTTTGACGGAGAAAGTCGATGGACTCGATCAACGCCGCCTTGGAAGCCTGGGCGCCGCGCGTGCTCAGCATTCTGCGCATATTCGTCGCCTTGTTCTTCCTGCAGCATGGCCTCGCGAAATACTTCGGCTTCCCGATGGCGCTGTCCTCTCCGCTGACGCCGCTCCTCTACGTCGCCGGGGCGATCGAAATTATCGGTGGCCTGCTGCTCGCTCTCGGCCTTTTCACCAGGCCCGCGGCGTTCATCATGTCGGGCGAGATGGCAGTCGCCTACTTCATGGCGCGCCCGGCGATATCCTTCTTCCCCCTCGTTAATAGAGGTGAGCTCGAAGCCCTGTTCTCCTTTGTGTTCTTCTACTTCGTCTTCGCCGGTGGCGGTGCATGGAGCTTGGATCGCGTCCTGCTGAAGAGGGATTAGTGTCCAAGCAGGACAGGCGCCACCGCCAACCCGCGTCGAACCGGGTAGGCTCGCGCGGATCATGGCTCAAGCTGCCTCTCTTCGTCATTGCCGGGCCGATCCTTTGCTAAAGAACTGGCCCGGCCATGACGCCCCATGCATGAGAGGGAAAGCTACGCCGCCTTCCTCTTGGCCGTGATCAGCCCGCGGTTGATCAGCACCTCGGCGATCTGCACCGCGTTGAGCGCCGCGCCCTTGCGCAGATTGTCCGAGACGCACCAGAATGCGAGACCGTTCTCGACGGTCGGATCCTCGCGCAACCGAGACACATAGGTCGCATCCTCGCCGGCCGCCTCGTGCGGCGTGACGTAGCCGCCCGGCTCGCGCTTGTCGACGACCAGGATGCCGGGTGCCGAGCGCAGCGCCTCGCGCGCCTCATCCACCGTGATCGGCCGCTCGAACTCGACATTCACCGCCTCGGAATGACCGATGAAGACCGGGACGCGCACGCAGGTGGCGTGCAGCTTGATCTTGGGATCGAGGATCTTCTTCGTCTCGACCATCATCTTCCACTCTTCCTTGGTCGAGCCGTCCTCCATGAAAACGTCGATATGGGGAATGACGTTGAAGGCCATGCGCTTCGGGAACTTGCCGGTCTTGACCTCGCTCGCGGTGAACACGGCCCGCGTCTGCTCGAACAACTCGTCCATGGCGTCCTTGCCGGCGCCGGAGACCGATTGATAGGTCGCGACCACCACGCGCTTGATGGTCGCCAAGTCGTGCAACGGCTTCAGCGCCACGACGAGTTGGGCCGTCGAGCAGTTCGGATTGGCGATGATGTTGCGCTTGGAGAAGCCCTTCACGGCATCGGCGTTCACCTCGGGCACGACGAGGGGCACATCCGAATCGTAGCGCCAGGCGGAGGAGTTATCGATGACGACCGCGCCTTGCGCGCCGATCTTCGGCGACCACTCCTTCGAGACCGCGGCGCCAGCCGACATCAGGCAGATATCGGTGCCGGAGAAATCGAAATGCTCGAGCGCCTTCACCTTCAGCGTCCGATCGCCGAAGGAGACCTCGTGGCCGATGCTGCGGCGCGAGGCGAGCGCCACCACCTCATCGGCCGGAAAGGCACGCTCGGCGAGGATCGTCATCATCTCTCGGCCCACATTGCCCGTGGCGCCGACGACAGCGACCTTGTAACCCATCGGAATATCCTTGTTGTCCTTCAAGACGTTGTACTGGAGACGTTACGATCTCCCCGCCTTCGAAGCGCGCCGGTGGCGGCTCACTCCCCTGCCCCGCCCGGGGCGAGGAGGCCGGGCAGGCGTCAGTGCGTCGCGCCGCCCTTGGCGGCCGACGTTTTCGTCACGGGCGCTTTCGGAGCGAAGGCCTGAACGAGCATGGACTGATGCTTTCCCTCGGCGCGGTGCCGACGCTCGGTGCAAAACACGCATTCGCGTCGGATGTCAATGGCGAGCCGGCGCCCGTCACCCCTCTGCCACCATGGCCCATAAGGGGAGAGGGAATATCACCGCACCGGCGGCGCGTAGAGGATGCCGCCTTTCGACCATAGCGCATTGAGCCCGCGCGGCAGCTTCATCGGCGAGGCCGCACCGAGATTGCGCTCGAAGATCTCGCCGTAATTGCCGGCCGCCTGTATGGCGTGCATCGCCCATTCGTCCGAGAGACCGATGCCCTGGCCGAACTTGCCCTCGACGCCGAGCAGGCGCTTGATTTCGGGGTTGGGCGACCTCGCCTCTTCGACGGCGTTCGCCTGGGTGACGCCGAGCTCCTCGGCGTCGATCAACGCATTCATGGTCCAGCGCACGATGTCGAACCATTTGTCGTCGCCGTCGCGCACCACGAGCCCGAGCGGTTCCTTCGAGATCACCTCCGGCAAGATCACGTAGTCGTCCGGATTGGCGAGCTTCAGCCGCGCGGAAGCCAGCGCCGAGGCATCGGAGGTGAGGACGTCGCAGCGCCCATCATGGAAAGCCCGCGTCGCATCGTCATCGCTCGCAAAGGAGATGAGCTCGTATTTGAGCTTGTGGGCGCGGAAGAAATCCGCGACGTTCAGCTCGCTCGTCGAGCCCTGCTGGGTGCACACCGAGGCGCCGGCGAGCTGCGTGACCGATGTGACGTCGGCCGATTTCTTGATGAGGAAGGATTGCCCATCGAAGAAGGTGAAGCCGGTGAAGTGCAGGCCGGCCGCGGTGTCGCGCTGCATCGTCCAGGTGGAGTTGTGGGTAAGCAGATCGACCGCGCCCGATGTCAGCGCCTGAAAGCGGAGCGGCGCCGTCAGCGGCACGAACTTCACCTTGGCGGGGTCGCCCAGCACGGCTCCCGCAATGGCTCGGCAGATATCCGCGTTGAAGCCCTTGAACTGCCCATCTCGATCCGGTTGGCCGAAGCCCGGAAGATTGGGGTTGATGCCGCAGATGAGCTGGTCGCGCGCCTGGACGGCGTCGAGCGTTCCGGCCGGCGAAGCGGCTACTCCCGCCATCAGGCCGCAAGCCGTCAGGACGAAGCCGAAGGCGTGGCGCATGGATCGCTTCATGACTTGTACTCCCTGTCTAATAGGCCAGATATAGGCCCGGGAACGCAACCGTGCGCGCGCCGACATCGATCGACATCAGATCTTCGCCGATGATCACCGGACCGGAATAGGTCGCGCGGATCTCCGCGGCCAGCGCAGCCCGGTCAGCGTCCGGCGGCACGAAATGGGTGAGCGCCAGCGCCTTGACGCCGGCTTTTGCCGCTGTCGCAGCGATTTGCCCTGGCGTCATGTGGTAGGAGCGCACGGCCGCGATCGTCTCGGGCGAACGGATGCCGGGGTTTGGCGCCATCTCGCGATCGACGAAGACCTCGCAGACGAGAAGCTCGGCGCCGCGCGCCGCTTCGACGAGCGCAGGCACCGGGCGGGTATCCCCGGAGAAGACGATCCGCCCGCCGCCCGAGCGCAGGATGAGCCCATAGGCCGGAGTCACCGGCCGGTGATCGACCGCGAAGGGCTCGGCCGTAAGATCGCCGATCCTGATCGTGCCGCCCGCCCGTATCTCATGGAACTCGATCTCGAGGCCGGCGGCGGAAGGCCGCCTCTCGAAGGCGATGCGCAACTGGCGCTCATCCGCGTAGGCGTCGAGCTGGCGGCGCATATGGGCGATCGCGGTCGCCGGCGCATGCACGGCGAGCGGCCGGGCGCGGCCCTGATGCCAACTCGACACGATCAGCTGGTAGAAATCGACGACGTGATCGGAATGGTAATGGGTGATGATCGCCGCATCGATGTCGGCCCCGCGATGGCCCGCGGCGACGAGGCGTTGGGCGACGCCTGAGCCGCAGTCGATGAGAAGGCACGCGCCGGCCGTGGAGACGAGATGGGCGGGTCCCGCGCGCATCGGCGAGGCGACCGGGCAGCCGGTGCCGAGAAAGGTGAAGTTCATGGCAATCGGGCGAACCGCTGGCTCGAACGGGTCTCGATCGGCCCTTCAGAGCACTACGGGATGCCGAGCAGCCTCTGGAATATGGATGGCGGATACGGCTCCGGCGGATAGAAGCTGCTGCAATAGACTCGGCCGTTCGTATAGGCGCTGCTGGTATATTCGCCGCCCGGACACTGGCCGCCGAAATAGCAAGGTCCGCTACGGTTCAAGCATTGGCCGATGCGTTGCGCCAGATAGATGCCGTCATGATCGACCGTGGCTTGGCTGCCCGAGAATCGACCGCTGTCGGAGAGTCTGCCACTGCCTGCCGAGGCCGGTGCCGAGAACATGGCCGCCGCGCAGACGATGGCCACGGCCAAGCCGATGCGCCGGCGAATATGCGTGGAACCTTGCCGCATGACGTTCCTCCTTCCGGAGCCGATGGGGATGAGCTTGAAGACCGCTTCGAGCCCAAAGTGATCATATCGCAGGAAGTCTAGCATGTTTTGCAACCTGCCACCTTCACTTTTGGTTCCTCGAGGCGCGACGCCCAGCGATCGGATCAGCCTCCGAGCGCGCCGCCATCGGAGCGTGGATCATGTGCCGCCTCGACCGACCCGTCCGGATAGCGGACGAGGGCGCCGACCTGGCCGAGGCCTTCGTCATAGGCGGCGTCCAGCCGCAGCACTGGGTGTCCGGCCCGTTCGAGCGCCCGCACCAGGCTGTCGTCGAAACGGCTTTCGAGGGTCAGATCGATCCGCGTCTTTCCCCAGGTGCGTCCGAGCAGCCAGCGCGGCGCATCGATGGCTTGGTCGAGCGGTTGGCCGAACACGGCATGGCGCGTGAACAGCGCCGCCTGGAATTGCGGCTGGCCGTCGCCGCCCATGGCGCCGTAGGACATGACGCGGCCATCCCTGAAAAGCGCGAGCGGCGGGTTGAGGGTGTGGAAAGGACGCCGTCCCGGCTCGAGTGGATTGAGCGCATCCGGATCGAGCGAGAAGGATACGCCCCGGTTCTGCATCAACAGGCCGGTGCGCGGCAGCACGCAGCCCGAGCCGTACTCCCAATAGAGGCTCTGGATATAGCTGACGGCGACGCCGTCGGCGTCGATCGCGCCCATCCAGACCGTGTCGCCGATCGGCACGGCGCCGCCGAATGGCGCGGCCTGCTTCATGTCGATGGTGGCGGCCTCGCGCTCGAGGTGCTCGGCCGTGAGCACGCCCGCCGGGTCTTCGCGCAGACGGGCGAAATCGGTGACGATGCGATTGCGCGCCGCGAAGGCGCGCTTCGTCGCCTCGATCAGCCCGTGCACATGCTCGAAGCTCTCAGGGCTGGCGACGCCGAGCCGCTCGAACAAGGCGAGGATCATCAGCGAAGCGAGCCCTTGCGTCGGCGGCGGCGAGTTGAAGATGCGGGCGAGCTGCAGCTCGACGCTCAACGGCTCGCGCTCGACCGCGCCATAGGCTTCGAGGTCGCCCCGCGTCACGGCGCTGCCGATGGCGGTAAGGTCGGCGGCGATCTCGCGTCCGACATCGCCGCGATAGAAATCCTCGAGGCCGGCGCGCCCGATATGCGCGATCATGTCGGCTAGCGCAGGCTGCTTGAGACCGGCTCCCGCCTGCGGCAGCTTCCCGCCCTCGAGGAAGACGGCCGCGAAGCCGGGCGCCGCCTTCAAGGCCTCGAGCTCGGAGGGCTCGTTGCGCGCCAGGGACGCCGAGACCGGGCAGCCCTCGCGCGCATGGCGGACCGCATCGCCGAGGAGATCGGCGAGCGGCAAGCGCCCGCCCAAGCCGCGCGCCAGTTCGAGCGCCTTCGCCATGCCGCCGACCGCGCCCGGCACGGAGAGCGCCGCGAGCGGGCCGCGCGACGGAATGGCATCGTGGCCCGCCTCGCGATAGCTCGCGATCGTCGCCTTCGCGCCGGCCGGGCCGCAGGCCTCGATATAGCGCACCCGCCGGTTCCGATCGGCGGTCAGCCAGAAGGCGTCGCCGCCGAGCGAGTTCATATGCGGATAGACGACGGCGATCGTCGCCGCCATGGCCAGCATCGCCTCGACGGCGTTGCCGCCTTCGGCCAGCACGGCGCGCCCGCTCTCGGCCGCGAGGCGATGCGGCGCAACCGCGGCGAAGCGGGGAAAGCGCGTCTCGGTCATCGGTTTCCGGAGATGGGCGCGCCCTCACTTGCGCCCATAGATGTCCTCCAGACGCACGATGTCGTCTTCTCCCGTGTAGGTGCCGACCTGAACCTCGATCAGCTCGAGGGGGATGCGGCCCGGATTGGCGAGCCGATGCGTGGCGCCGATGGGGACGTATACGGATTCGGTCTCGTGCAGCAGCGCGACGCGGTCATCGACCGTCGTTTCGGCCACGCCGCGCACCACGACCCAATGCTCGGCCCGATGGAAATGCTTCTGCAGCGACAGCCGCGATCCCGGCTTCACCATGATGCGTTTCACCTGGAAGCGGGAGCCGACATCGAGGCGCTGATACCAGCCCCAAGGGCGATAGATGCGCAAATGCTCGTCCGCCTCCGGGTGCCGTCTCTCGCGCAGCCGCACCACGACATCCTTCACGGCTTCGGCACTCTTGCGGGAAGAAACCAGGACCGCGTCCGGTGTCGCCACCACGATCACGTCGCTCAAGCCCACCACGGTCGTGAGCAGCTCGTCGCTGTGCACCAGGCTGTCCCGCGTTTCGACGAGCTCCACCCTGCCGCGCACCACATTGCCTGAGGCGTCGTGCGGCGACACCTTCCAGACGGCGTCCCAGCTCCCGACATCCGACCAGGCAAAAGCGACCGGGAGAACGCCCGCGCGCTCGGTTTTCTCGATCACCGCGTAATCGATCGAAGTTCTCGGCGCCTTCTCGTATTCCGTCCCGTCGAGGCGGATGAAGTCGAGGTCGATCGTCGCGGCGGCGAGCGCTGCCTGCGCTGCCGCCAGGATATCGGGGGCGAATGTGGAGAGCTCTTCGAGCATTAGCTGGTGCTGGAACAGGAAATAGCCGCCGTTCCATAGATAGCCTTCCGCGATATAGCCGGCGGCCGTTTGCGCATCGGGCTTCTCGACGAAGCGCTCGACCCGATGGGCGCCTCCGCCGTCGATCGCGGCGCCCAAGGCGATATAGCCATAGCTCGTCGCCGGATAGGTCGGGGTGATGCCGAGCGTCATGATGTAGCCGTTCCTGGCCACCCCGGCCGCGGCCCGGCAGGCCTCGGCGAAGCTCTCGGCGTCCTTGATGACATGGTCGGCCGCCATGATGAGCACGACGGCGCCCGGATGCGTCTTCGCCGCGTAGGCGGTGGCGGCAGCGACCGTGGCGGCCGAATCGCGGCGCGTGGGCTCGAGGATGATGTCGGCTGCGACGTTGATCGCGGCGAGCTGCTCGGCGACGATGAAGCGCGACAGCGCGTTCGCCATCACCACCGGCTTCAGAAAGATCGACGTATCGCTGACGCGCTTGACCGCGGCCTGGAATGTCGAATGCTCGCCGAGGAGCGGGATGAACTGCTTCGGCATGCTCTCGCGGGAAGCCGGCCACAAACGCGTGCCCGAGCCCCCGCACATGATGACGGGCAAGATGAAGGCGCCTTCATCGGACATCGCCTTTTTGCTCAGGCAGGCGGCTTCTGCTGGGCCTGCCCGGCCGCCATCTGGGCGGCGCGTTGCTGGTAGAGGCTCGCGAAGTCGATCGGATCGATGTACAGGGGCGGGAAACCTCCTTGCCGCACCGCATCGGCGATGATCTGCCGGCCGAAGGGAAACAGCAACCTCGGACATTCGATCATGATCACGGGGTGCACGTTTTCCTGCGGGATATTGTTCAGCCGGAATACGCCGCCATAGACGAGCTCGAAGGCGAAGATGAGGTTCGGCGCCTCTCCGGCCTTGCCCTCGATCAACAGCTCGACCTCGATATCCTCTTGGGTGAGCGACTTGGCGTTGACGTTCACCTGGATGGCGATGTTCGGCGCCTGCTGTTGCGGCTGCAGCGAGCGTGGCGCATTCGGATTCTCGAAGGAGAAATCCTTTGTATACTGCGCCAGACATTGCAAGCTTGGCGCGTTCTGCGCCGCCGGCCCGTTCGGGGGGGTGCTCGCCGCCGGCCCGTCGGCGGGGTTCGTGGCCATATGAAACCTCAATTTGGTGGTGCGCCTGGCGCGGCTTGCGCCAAGCGGCATGGGGCTATCACGCCGGGGCGCGGCAAACAACTGTCGCGCCTGGGATGGGCTGGGATGGGTTCACGGCGCTTCGCAGCCATGCCGCCGCGAATCGGACGCGGGATGGGATCGCCTCTGATCGAATCGGCGCTGCGCCTATCTTTCGCCCTTGCGCAAGATCTTGCCCAAAACTCCGCAGCTTCTTGGGATCACGCGTTGGCGACCGCCTTCTTCAGCAGGGCGGCGGCGCAGAGCAGGAGTATTGCCGCCGCGCCCACATACAGGAGCAGCCCCATGGGCTCGGCGCCGGGGAAGGCCGCGCGCCAGATCCCGGCGATCCAGATACGGGCTCCGAAAACGCCGCCCACGATACCGACGAGCGCATTGCCGATGAGCCCGAAGCCCGCCTCGGCCAACACCATGTCGGTCGCCCAGCCGAACGCGAAGCACGCCGCGAACGTCAAGGCGGTGATGAAGTAGAGCATTTCGGGAGAGGTGGACGGCACTCCGAGATAAGCCAGCATGGATTCGTCCTTCCGCGCCATTGGCGAAGGTCCCCGTTCCCATGCGTCCGCATGCCCATTACGCCGAGCATCCTAACAATCAGCGCTGAAAATCGCTATAATTGCGGCTGTGCCTGCCGGCGGATGCTTAGCCGGCGCCGATCATTGCGAGCCCGCTCATCAGTCCGAATCCGAGCGTGGCGACGAAAGCGGCGGCCATGAGCTCGATCGCGCCGCCGGCGAAAGCATAGCGCCCTTCCTCGCCGGCGAAGCGCTGCGCCACCCGCTTGGCGAACACCGCCAGCATGGCGAGCGCGCTGACCGTGACGGCGACGCCGATCGCCATCGCGAAGACGGCGACGAGGCCGGCGGCCATGAGCCCTTGCGAGAGAGAGAACACCAGGACGATGATGGCGCCCGAGCAAGGACGCGATCCGGCCGCCACCACGACCTGCGCGGCATCGCGCCAGCGCCAGTTCCGCGACTGCACGAGCTCCACCGGCACATGATGGTCGCAACAGCCATCGCCGTCATGGTCGTGGGTATGCCCATGATGGTGGTGATGGTGCGGATCGGGCTCGCCGGCGCCGGATCGCCGCGCCAGGCGCGCGGCGACTGGCGCCGCCTTGCGCCAGGTCAGGACGAGGCCGAACAGCGCGATCGCCGCGAAAGAGGCGATCTCGACGAAATTGGTCAGCCGCGTCATGCCGAGCGCCGTGGCGCGCAGGATCAGCGTCGCCCCGAGCACGATGGCGACGGCGACCAGCCCTTGCAGCAGCGCCGAGGCCGTGGACAAGGCGATGCCGCGCCAGAGCGCCTGTTCGTTGGCGATCAGATAGGCCGAGATCACCGCCTTGCCGTGGCCCGGCCCGCCGGCGTGGAAGACGCCGTAGCCGAAGGCGAGCAGGATCAGGCCGAGCGCGAAGCCGTCATGGTCGCGCGCTCCCTTCAGCGCATCGGCCATCCGCCTGTAGAACCATTCCTGCTGCGCCAGCAGCCAGCGTCCGAGGCCCGAGCCGCCCTGAGCAGCCTCGTGGATGCCGACGCCGAAAGGGCTCTTCGGCGCGGCCGGCATCCCGCCCGCGATGAGCGCGCCGAGGCCGAACACCACGACCGCCGCGATCGCGAGCGCCGCGAGCGAAACCATGACCCGTATCGCCAGGCGGTTGTCCCTGGGCGCGGCGGCGACGAGCGTCATGGGCGGCTTCTCCTCATGGGCGGCTTCTCCTCATGGGCAGGCGACCAGGATGCTGTCGGCGAAGGCCGCGCCCGCGTCTTCGAGGTTCGGCTGCTGTGTCACGTCGAGCGTCGAGAGCGCCTGCTTGAGCGCATTGTTCTGGGGTGGCTTGCGCACCAGGAGCGAGCATCCGGGCTTTTCGCCCTCGAGCTTCACCACGTCCGGCCCCTCGGCCGGATCGAAAGCGACGAAATAGGTCGGGTCGTAGACGCGCATCACGAAGGCCTTGCTCGGCTTCACCGGCTCCGCGAGCGGCAGCGTGAAGTGCAAGGTGAGCTGCTTGCCGCCATCCTCGAGCCAGTAGTCCTTGGGCGGGCTGAACTTCACACTGCGCCCATTGGCCTTGACGAAGGTGAAATAGTCGGCGTCCGACAAGCCCTCCGTATTGGTCTTGGCGAGATCGGCGAGCGTTTCGCGCGAATAGCGCCCGTCCGGACCCTTGTCGAGGCCCTGCTCCAGGAAAGCGGTATAGAACTCGTCGAAGGTCCAGGCGTTCTTGATCGCGACCACGCGTCCGTCGGGGTCGAAGACCACGACCTCGCGCGTGGTGACGAAGACATGCGGATGCGCATCGGCCGGAAGCGGCGCCAGCGCCGCAAGCGCCGCCAACGCCGCGGCGAACCGCCGTCCGGAGCGCGGCGCATGTCGGTCGACGGTCGGCGGCGGATCACGCGCCGTGATGACGTTCATGAAGCTCGCGATCCGTGATTCGCGCCGTTTGCGCCGCCTCGCCCGCGGCGAGACAACCGCGCAATCGCGGCGATCATGAGGCTGGCGCTCCGGAAAGCCGCGCACCGACAATATGTCGCGCTGGCGTCGGTCATGCGCCGCTCTATCATGGCCTGCGGCAAACTGCCATAAGGCGTCGCATGACCGAGCCAGCAGACCCGGCAAAGGACGAGGAGGAAGCCCATTCCAGGCGCGTCTTCGTCAATCTCCTCGCCGCGATCGTCTGTCTCCTGATCCTGATCGCCGGCTTCTGGCTGATGAACCGCCTATGGGAATCCAAGAAGCTGCAGGACTGCGTGTTCTCCGGCCGCCGCAATTGCGGGCCGTCGCTCGAGACGCATTGACATGGAGGGTGCGTGTCCCGCGCACCCTGCCGGCGACGCTGCCGCGAGCGCCCGGTCGCGGGGCGGCGAGACGCCGCCTCTGCGCGGCGGGTAGCGTCCGAGAATCCTTTCGTGTATGAGGGCGCGGCCTGCTTCGATGAGGCGTTCGCCGCGGTAGCTCAGCTGGTAGAGCAACGCATTCGTAATGCGTGGGTCGGGGGTTCGAGTCCCTTTCGCGGCACCAACGCAACCACGCCAACGGCCGCCGAGCCCATGAGCGCCGCGAGCCGGCCCTTGATCTCGAAGGCGCCGTCCGCGTGGACGACCACACGATCGATCAGCTCGTGCAAGAGCCGGCGCTCAGGCATGGCGTCGGCTTCGGCGATCGTGGCCTCTAGGCGCTCGACAGCGGCCAAATAGAGCTTGATCGCCGCCGGATGCACGGCGATCTGCGAAGCGGCTTCGGCCTCGGTAAGGCGGCGCTCTAACGCCCGCTCTTCGCCGTCAAGCTCGGTTATCCTGCCGCCAACTTGCTTGCCGGTGGCCTCGCCCTTGGCGACCATGTCGATCAGCCGGCGCGCCTCTCGCCGCACGTCCTGCAACCGCCTCTCGGTTGTCGAGCGCTCGCGCTTGCGATCGTGGTTGAGCCGTCGCCACTCGCCGTTGAAGGCAGCTTCAGCCGCCGCGACTACGTCCGGGTGCTTCAGCTCGGCTTTGAGCGCGTCCAGCACGCCGGCCTCGATTTTGTCGAGCCGGTAACGGTGCCTGTTGCCGCAATCGCCGCTCTCGCGAGCCCGGCTGCACATGGCGATCGGACGGCCCTCTTGTGAGCCGATCGAGATGACGCCGGAGCCGCACGCACCGCACTTCAGCAAGCCGCTCAGCGGCCTTCGGATGGCTACCCAGGCCCGGCGCGGCTGGCTGGCCCGCCTGCCGGCCAAGACGGCTTGCACGCGCTGCCACAAGAGATCGTCGACGATGCGCAGATGCGGCGCTTCGGCGCGCTGCCACTGCTCTGGCGCGTTGATGCGCGGCACGCGCTTGCCTGTCGACGGATTCTTGATCTTGCCGACGCGGCCCCAGACGATCGTGCCCTTGTAGATTTCATTGCAGAGCATGCCGGACGCCCGCTTGGCGCTGCCGTGAATGGCACTCGCCGACCATGACCGGCCGCGCATGGGCTTGACGCCGCGATCGTTGAGCATGGCGCATATGGCACGCGGCGACGCACCGCCCGCATAGGCCTCGAAGATGCGCCTCACGACCGCCGCTTGCGCTTCGTCGATCTCGCTCTCGCCCTTCTTGCCGGCGATCGGCCGATAGCCGTAGGGCACGCCGCCCGCCCGCAGCCCGCCGGCAACTTTGGCGGCAAGCCCGCGTCTCGTCTTGTTGCGCAAGTCCTTCAGAAACAGCGCGCCGACCAAGCCCTTCAGCCCGATGTGCATTTCATCGGCGAGCCCGTCGTCGACACTAACGATCTGGACGCCCGCGTAGTTCAGCATGCGCCAGATGTTCGGCAGATCGGCCATGTCGCGCGACAGGCGATCGAGCGCCTCGACCACGACGATATCTAAGGCCTTCGTCGCGGAAGCCTTGAGCAATTGATCGAGCCCGGTGCGGCCGATGATGCTGGCGCCCGAGATCGCGTGATCTTCGAAGACCGCGACCACATCATGGCCAGCGCGCTCGCAAAAGGCGCGGCAAAGCGCGGCCTGATCTTCGCAACTCTTCGGATTTTGTAGTTCGCTCGAAAAGCGCGTGTAGATCGCGGCCCTCATGCGCTGCCCCCATACGCTGCCGCGAAGGCCTGGCGCGCCGCGAGCCGGCCGAGCGCCTCGCCGAGTTGGACGGCCGTGCGGCGCGCGCCCGCTGCGTCCGCCAATATCGTTGCGATCAAATGTGCAAACGCCGTGCTGCCACCGTAGCCGGCGAGCCTGTCGGCGACATAGGCGGGCGAGCGCCAGGGCCGGGCGAGCGCCTCGACCACGGCTGGACGCTGCAAGCGCGCGAAACAGTCCCCGATGGCGGTCCAAGACCACACGGACGCCGAGCCCGCGCAAAGGCTATCGATCTCGAGCGCAACCGCGATCTGGCAATCGTCGAAGCCGTCGCGCGCCATGGCCTTGCTAAGCCAAGCGTCGCTGAGCCCGCCCGAGATCACACGAAATTTGCTGCTTGTCTTGCCGTCGCTCATGATTCGTCACCGCCCGTCGCAATCGGGTCGAGCATATCAGCGCGGCGACCATGGTGGCAATTAACTCCGGCGGCGGGTAGTGTCTCAGTTTGAAATTTCGGCCGCGCGATAAACCGCGCGCCGCATCTCACGGTACATTTTTCTGCGCCCCCATTTTGGGAGGCGCCAAGCG